>JBHICL010000054.1:0-12184 GCA_046759605.1 Alphaproteobacteria bacterium
GAGTGCCCGGTCTTCCACATCACCGCCTTGCCGCCAAGCCGGCCGATCTCGTCGAACAGCACCTGGCTCGATTTGACGTCGGAGATAATGGGCGCTCCTGGATGATCCCGCAGCACGTCTTCCGCGAACAGCATCATCATCTGGTCGGCCCACAGTATCCGGCCCTTGCCGTCGATGACCCCGATCCGATCGGCATCGCCGTCCAGCGCAATGCCGATGTCACACCCATGCTCGGCGACGTGGTCCTGGATCTGTCTCAGATTGTCCGGCACCGTGGGGTCCGGATGGTGGGCTGGGAAAGTGCCGTCGATCACGCCGTTGATGACGTCGTGCCGGCCGTCGATTGTCGCGCACAACATGTTGAGGACGTCACACGAAGCACCGTTCCCCGGATCCCAGACAGCATGGATGCCGTTCGCCGGCCGGTACTCGCTTGCGAGCCGTGCCACGTATTCGTCCCCGACGCTCCGATCCTCGGTCGAGCCGGCCCCATTCGCATAGTCGCCCATCGAAGCGATTTCGGCCAGTCGTGGAATGTCCGGGCCGAAGAAGGGCCTGCCCTCGAGGGTCATCTTGAAGCCGTTGTAGTCGGGTGGATTGTGGCTCCCGGTAACCATGACGCCCGCGTCGGCCTCGAGCCGCCTGGTCGCGAAAGACAGCATCGGGGTCGGCCCAACGCCGATGCGGATCACCCGCAAGCCACAGCTCACGAGGCCCTCCACCAGCGCCGCCTCGAGCTCCGGCGAGGTCAGCCGCCCATCGTAGCCGACCGCGACGCGGGCGCCGTCGACCTCGCGTACGCGCGTACCGAACGCGGCTCCCAAGGCGCGCGCGTCGTCGGTGGAAAGCGTGTCGCCCATGACGCCCCGCACGTCGTACTCGCGCAGGATCGATCTGTGGAACTCGTGTGCTGCAATCATGGCGTCGCCACCTTGCCCGCCGGGCGCTGGCTGGGTACCACCGCCGGACGTCCGACGCTTGTGTAGTAAAAACCGGCCGCGGCCAATTCCTCCGGCTCGTAAATGTTGCGCAAGTCGATCATCACCGGTGTATTCAGCAGGCTCTTGACCCTTTCGAGATCCAGTCCGCGGAACTCGTTCCACTCGGTCAGTATCGCCATCGCATCGGCGCCGGCCAATGCTTCGTAGGCGTTGTCGCACCATTCGACGCCGTCGAGCAATTGCTTTGCCGCCTCCGTGCCCGCTGGATCGAAGGCGCGGATCCGTGCGCCTTCACGAACGAGCCTCGGCAGGATCGCAAGACTCGGCGCATCGCGCATATCATCCGTATTCGGCTTGAACGTGACTCCCAGGACACCGATGGTCTTGCCCTCCAGCGAGCCGCCGCATGCGGCCTTGATCTTGTCGGCCATTGCGTGCTTTCGCGCCTCGTTGATCCGCGTAACCTCCTCGACCAGGCTCACCGGGCTTCCCAGCTCACGCGCCGCCTTCGCCAATGCAAGGGAATCCTTCGGCAAGCACGAGCCTCCAAAGCCGGGGCCGGCATGGAGGAACTTGCCACCGATCCGGCCATCCAGACCCATGGCTTTCGCCACGACCTGAATGTCCGCGTCCGCCTTCTCGCACAAGTCCGCGAACTGGTTTATGAACGTGACTTTGGTGGCGAGAAAGCTGTTGGCCGCGTACTTGATGACCTCGGCTGTCTCCAGCGAGGTGAAGATGATCGGGGTTTCGATGAGGTAAAGCGGCCGGTAGAGCTGGCGCATGACCTCGCGCGCCCGTGCGCTCTCGGTGCCGATAACGACCCGGTCGGGGCGCATGAAGTCGCCGATGGCCGCCCCTTCACGCAGAAACTCGGGATTTGAGACCAGGTCGAAGTCCGCGTCCGGGCGCACCTCGCGCATGAGGCGTTCGACCTCGCGGCTCGTCCCGAGCGGCACCGTCGACTTGGTGACGACGACGGTGTAGTCATCGAGCGCATCGGCGATATCACGCGCCGCGTCCATGACATGGCTCAGGTCGGCGTGGCCGTCGCCGCGGCGCGAAGGCGTGCCCACGGCGATGAAGACAGCGTCCGCTTCGCGCACCACGGCCGCGAGGTCGGTCGTGAAGCTCAACCGACCGGCTTTGACGTTGGTGGCCGTGAGTTCCTCGAGTCCCGGCTCGTGGATCGGGATCATGCCGGCTTTGAGCCGTGCGATTTTCCGTTCGTCGCTGTCGACGCAAGCCACGCTCCAGCCGAACTCCGAAAAGCACGTGCCTGAGACGAGGCCCACGTAGCCGGCTCCGATCATTGCGATGCGCATCGCTGGTTCTCCTCCTCAACGACCGTCGCCGCCGGAGTCTTCCATGACACGGCCCAACATATCGGCCGCCATCGGTCCGAGGTCGTCGCGCGCCAGGGCAACGGCCACATTCGCCTCGAGGAAGCCGAGCCTGTCTCCGCAGTCGAAACGGCGGCCTTCGAACTTGAGCCCATGGAATGGCTGCCGACCGATAAGCCGCGCCATGGCGTCGGTCAGCTGGATCTCGCCGCCCGCACCGCGCTGGTGCCGACCGAGTTCGGCAAACACCTCGGGTGTGAGAATGTAACGGCCGATAACGGCCAGGTTCGACGGCGCGTCCGAGGGATCCGGCTTCTCGACGAGGCCCACGACCGGGACCAGGTCCCCCGCGGCGCCCCCGGTGTCGATGACACCGTAGCGTGCCGTCTGCGCCCGTGGCACCTCCATCGTCGCCACGACGTTTCCACCATGAATTTCGTACACATCCGCCATCTGCCGCAGGCATGGCGTCTCGCTGAGGATCAGGTCGTCCGGCAGGAGCACCGCGAACGCCTCGTCGCCAACCAGATCGCGTGAGCACCAGACCGCGTGGCCCAGGCCCAGGGGCTCCATCTGGCGCGTGTAATGGATACGACCGGGTTCCGGCAGGCTGTCCCGCAGCGCCGCGAGCTCGGCGGCCTTGCCGCGCGCCTCCAGTGCGGCCTCGAGCTCGTGGTTGTGGTCGAAGTGATCCTCGATCGCGCTCTTTCCCCGCGATGTAACGAAAATGAAGTCCTCGACCCCCGCCGCCAGAGCCTCCTCGACCGCGTATTGAATCAGCGGCGCGTCGACGATGGGCAGCATTTCCTTCGGTATCGCCTTTGTTACCGGCAGAAAGCGGGTGCCGAGACCGCCGACAGGGAAAACCACCTTGCGTATCCGTGCGCCCATTCGCCTTCGCCTCTGATGGAAAGTCGCCGGCGACCACCGGCCATCGGAGCACGCCAGAAGGCTCGTGCCTCAGGGTTTTGCCACAGGGTGGAGAGATCGCGCAACAGCGCGCGGTTCAACGCCCGAGGAGTAGTTCTTTTGCCTCGTTGATCTTGGCCGCCAGATAGTCCGAGCCGCCCTGGTCGGGGTGCATCTTGAGCATCATTCGGCGGTAGGCCTGCTCGATCTCCTCGGGACTCGCGTCCGGCGCGACCCCCAGGACTTCATAGGCCTCGTCGACCGTCATGGCGCCGCCCGCGCCGGCGGCGCGCCGACGCTGCTCGCCATGCCCCTCGGCCGCCGCCTCGCGCCATTCGGGACCGTAGACCCTGTCCATATAGGTCTCGAGAACGGCCTTCGACTGCTCGTCCGCGGCAGCGCATTCGTGCCAAAGCTCGACGAGGTCGTTGGGCGCCAGTTCGCTCAGACGGCGCCCGGTGAACCGGCCCGCCAGGATCTCACCTTCCATCTCGCCGGTATCGTGGTTCAGAATCATGCTCAGGAAGCGCGTCTCCACCTGCGACGACTGGCCCGGTGACGGTCCGCGGGCGTTGCGAGCGAATGTCCTGATGGCCCGGGCTCGGAGCAGCCACGGCAAGGCCGCGAAGACCACCCCCGGAAGCCAGCCCCAGCGCCCGGAAAGCGCGATGAAGACGACGAACAGGACGCCGAGAATGACCGCTGTCCAACGCACCAGCCTGACGAGCTGCTTCGGATCCGCCTGGACGTACCAGCGTGCGAGCAAGAACAGGCCGACCAGCAGCGCCAGCCCTATGATCAGCGCTGGCATGGCTAACGCCGGCCTCCGATCTGGTGCGTGAGCTGGAGCACCTTGCCGCCCTTGCGGCGGCTGAAGTCCTCGAGCGCCGCGCGGCCGCCGGCGGAGAATACCGCCACCGCCGTGAGCAGCTCGCGCAATTGCCTGGCGCTGCCTGCATCGAACGCGCAGTAGGCGCCGCCCGACAGCTTGGCGATCTGCTCGAAGGCGCGACGCGAGATCGGCTCGCCACCCTCATGGAAGATGAACGCGGGCGTCCCCAGCAGTCCGAGCTCTCCCGCGATATGGCCGAGCTGGTCGATGTCCTCCTCGACCACGTCGCCCACGAAGACCAGGGCGTCCACCTTTTGCCGCTTCGTCTCCTTGATCGCATGCCTGAGCACCTTGCGGATCTGTGTTCGTCCCGCGAGGCATCGCACCTTGGTCATCCGCGAGATCAGGTCGTTCGAATTCGTGAGCCACGGCGTCGCCCTGAACTCGCCGAACCCGCGGTAGAAGCAAAGCTGTATCTCCAGCCCGCCCAACGTGCTCGTCTCCGCGAACATCTCCGCCTGTATCTGGCACGCCAGGTCCCACGCGGGCTCGCGGCTTGCGGTGGCATCGATGGCGAAAAGCAGCCGTCCTCGCTGTCCGGCTGGCTTGACCACCGGAGCCGCCGCCACTTTGTGCAGGAACGCTTCGACATCCGACGACGTCGAGCGCCCCACCGGCAGCTTCTTGTCGTCGTTACCCATGGACCCCTGAAGCCTTGTGTGTTGCCAGCCTTTAATCCTCTGTCCTGTCACCTATTATGTGCTACTTCCCGCGTTCAGTTCCAAGTTTCCGAACTCAGGGTCTTCGGCATGCCCCGGCGTGCATATCATTGGCCAACCCGATGAACCGCGGCCGGCATGCCAGCACCACCGTTATCGCGCGCGCGGGCGTCGCGTGGCAAGTGGCGCAGCGGTGGTGCCCGGCCCGAGGAGGCGCTATTGATGGATCGCGCCGTCCGGATGAAAGGCGTTGAACGAGAACGCGAACGTGACGTCGTGCACCGCATCCACCAGCCCCTTGTCCGTTCGGCGCTGCACGGTCACGTTGCCGATGTCCCGACCTTCGGAAATGATCGGGGCGTCCATCACCGCGTTCTGACCCGGCTCCCAGGTGATCACGAGATCGCCCGCCTCGACCCGACGGCGCTCGCGCAGCAGGTTCAGGCTCCAAGCCTCGTCGCCCACCGCCACCACGTACGCCAGGGGCGCGATGTCATCCGGCGGCTCGCCAAAAAACAGCATGGGTCTGCTGGCGCTGTCATAATACTCGTAAGGATTGAACAAATATGCCTGATTAAAACCGCCGAACCTTTTCGAGCCCAGGTTCGCCGTGCCATCGGGAAACCGTTCTCGAAAGCGGGAATATGACTCCACGCGGACCGGAATCATCTCGAGCAATGTTCCCGTCATCTCTCCCACGATGGCCTCGCCAACGAACTGCTGCCACCAGCTCTCGGTCTGGCGGTCCCACATCACGAGGTCGGAGTGCCGGAGGTTCCCGGTGACGCCGAAGTCGAGGATCTGGCCATCGACACGCCGGTCGAAGACGACCGCGGAGTTGCACAATGGGCAGAAGGTGACCGCGATCGGCACGCCGCCCAGGTTGTCGTTGACGATCTCGTGCCGCATCAGCACGCCCAGGGGATAAGCGCGCGCCGCGCCGTTCAGATGCACCGCAATGACCGGCTCGGTCTCGCCAAGCACCTTGTCCGCCTCCGCGAGCGCTCCGGTGACCGGGTCGTCGATCGGCGGGATGCCGTCCCGGGGGACGCCGCTCATGAAGATCTCGGAGAGCGGCACGCTGTGCCGGCTGAAATCCGTCTCGGGCCACAGGTGGCCGTGGCGCTCCGGGTCGAAGGCGCGCTGGGCGCCGGCGTTCGTTGTCCACAGGGCGACGAGCGCGGCGGCGAGCACAAGCGGGCCCACCGCGGGGAGTGATCTTTCATGCATACCGGCGCTTCCTACTCCGTGTGCAACGTACCAGCGGGCACGAATGCACCAAAGGCGAATGCGAAAGTGACGTCGTACGGCGTGTCCACGAGCCCGTCCTCGGTCCGCCGCTGCACGATCACGTTGCCCACGTCCCGCCCCTCGGAAATCATCGACGCGTCGTGGATGGAGTTCTGGCCCGGCACCCAGGTGAGGACGAGGTCACCTCGCTCCAGCGTTCCGGTCGCCCGCAGCAGGCCCAGCGTCCAGGCCTCGTCGCCGACCACGACGACCCGGGCCAACGGGTCGACGTTCGGCGGCAGGTCGTAGGGGAAGCGCTGCCGCGCAAGCGACGGCGGTAGCGGCGTCGAGTCCATGCCCTCGTAGGGAGTCTCGCCATAGGGGCGGGCGGTATCGTCGTTGGGCACGAGGAGCTTTCCGTCGGGCGCGCGCTCGCGGAACCTGGCCAGCGACTCGAGGCGCGCCGGCAGCGGTTTGAGACGCTGGCCCGTGCGCGCGCCAACGAGCGCTTCCCCGAGGAACTGCTGCCACCAGCTCTCGGTGCTCTTGTCGTACATCACCATGTCGAAATGGCGGATGCGTCCGGTGTTTCCGAACTCGAGGACCTCGTCGTCGAGCCGGCGGTCGAAAACGACGCCGGAGTTGCAGAGCGGACAGTAGCTGACCAGCACCGGCACCCCACCCACCACGTCGTTGACGATCTCGTGCCAGAGCAGAATTCTGAGGGGATACGCCCGGAAGTCCCCCTCGATGCCGATGCTCAGCACAGGCTCCAGGTCGCCGACGTCGCCGGCCTCGGAGACCGGAACGAACACGGGATCGTCGATGGGTGGGATCGAATCCCGGACCGCGCCGTCGGAGACGATCTCCTTGAGTGGGATGGCGCGCTGGGAGAAGTCCGTTCTGGGGAACTCGTCCACCCATTCGAACACGGTCTGCCCGCGGGCAATCGGCGACGAAGCGAGAAGCACCGCAAGGACCGCTCCGATGATGCTCCCTGATCGATGCAGCATGACCGTCATCTTTCCCAATGCAGCGTGCCATCCGGCACGAAGGCGGCAAAGGCAAATGCGAAGCTCACGTCGTATGGGACATCCTCGAACCCCTGGTCCACGCGTCGCCGCACGACCACGTTGCCCACGTCCCGTCCGTCGGAGATCTGGCGGGTATCGTGGATCGAGTTCTGCCCCGGGGTCCAGTCTATGGCCAGATCGCCGCTCTCGATGCGCCCGCGGTCGCGAACGAGATCGAGGGTCCAGGCCTCCTCGCCGACCACGATCACCCGCATGAGCGGTCTCACCCCTGACGGCAGCGCCGCCTTCAAGCGGGCGATGCCCGGCGGTTCGGCGCCGCTGTCCATCCCCACGTACGGGGTCGTGCCATAGGGCCGGGCCCGAACGTCGTTGGGAACCAGGACCCGGCCCTCGGGCGCTCGCTTCCGGAACGACTGCATGGATTCCAGCCGCGCCGGCAGCGCCTCGAGCCGTGTTCCCGTAAGCTCCCCCATCAACGCCTCGCCGAGAAACTGCTGCCACCAGCTCTCGGTGGCCTTGTCGTACATGACCATGTCGAAGTTGCGCAGACGGCCGGTGTTGCCGAACTCCAGCACCTCATCCCCTGCCCGGCGGTCGAAGACGACGCCGGAGTTGCAGAGGGGGCAGTAGCTGACGAGCACCGGCACCCCGCCGACGACGTCGTTGACGATCTCGTGCCAGAGCAGAATTCTGAGGGGATAGGCGCGATGGTCGCCGTTGATGCCGATGCTCAGCACGGGCTCGAGGGGTCCCACGTCGGCCGCGGACGCCGCCGGAATGAATCGAGGATCGACAATCGGTGGTATGGAGTCCCGCGTCGCCCCGTCGGAGTCGATCTCGTCGAACTCTATGGACCGCTGAGCGAAGTCCGTGTTGGGGAACTCCCTCTCCCAGTCGTCCGGTCCCTCCCCTCCCGGCCAGAAAAAGAAGGCGCCCACGAGCACGGCCAGCGCCGCCAGGAGAATTCCACCTTGGCTCCGCCAATCGACTTTTCCAGATTCGCTCTCGCCGCCCGCCACCGTGCTCACTCTCGGTGTATGGTCCCGTCGGGAATGAAGGCGGCGAAGGCGAAGGCGAAGGCCACGTCGTAAGCAACATCCTCGAGCCCGTCCGCCGTGCGTCGCTGGACCACGACGTTGCCGACATCGCGTCCCTGCGAAATGACTCCCGCGTCGTGGATGGAGTTTTGCCCGGGCTGCCAGGTGAGCACGATGTCACCGCTTTCGAGCCGACCCTTCTCCTCCAGGAGGTCCAGGGTCCAGGCCTCGTCGCCGACCACGATCAGGCGGGCAATCGGCTCGATGTCGTCAGGCAGGTTGCCGCCGAACCGCTCGCGCGGCAGCTCCGCCTGATCCATGTTCACATACGGCGTCTGCCCGTACGGACGCGCGCGATGGTCGCTCGGCACGAGGAGCTTGCCGTCGGGAGCGCGTTCCTGGAATTTCTCGACCGATTCGAGCCGCGCCGGGATCACCGACATGCGGGTTCCCGTCAGCTCGCCGACGATGGCCTCGCCGAGGAACTGCTGCCACCAGCTCTCCGTGGCCTTGTCGTACATGACCATATCGAAATGGCGTATGCGGCCGGTGTTGCCGAACTCGACCACTTCGCCGCCGATGCGGCGATCGAAGACGACACCGGAGTTGCAGAGCGGACAGTAGGTAACGAGGATCGGCATGCCGCCCACGACGTCGTTGACGATCTCGTGCCACAGCAGGATCCGCAGCGGATAGGCGCGGAAATCACCGTTGATGCCGACGCTGATGACCGGCTCCCTCGCCCCGATGCCCTTGGCCGTGGCCGCCGGCACGAACTTCGGATCGTCAATGGGTGGGATCTGGTCGCGACGGGGACCGTCGGTGATGATCTCGTCGAAGTCGATGGACGCGATGGTGAAGTCCGTATCCGGGAATTCGAGCCGCCAGTCGCTCGGTCCATCGGCCATGACCACTGTCGGCGCACCGGCGAGCGTGGCCGCCAGGGCGGCGTGGACCGCGATGCGTCCCACGCTGTGAAGGACAGCTCTCATTTCCGCTCCTCGGCTCACTGATGGATAACGCCTTCCGGATGGAAAGCATGAAACGCGAAGGCGAACGTCAGATCGTGGACTTCGTCGACGAACTGCTCGCCCTCGCGTCGTTGCACGATGACGTTGCCGATGTCCCGGCCCTCCGCGATGACACGCTTGTCGAGTGCGGAGTTCTGACCCGGCTCCCATGTGATGACCAGGTCGCCGGTCTCGATGCGCCGCTCGCGCCGCAGGAGATCGAGGCTCCACGCCTCGCCGCCGACGGCGACCACGTAGGCGAGAGGCGCTATGCCGTCCGGCATCGGGCCGTTGTAGAGGAACGGCCGCCGCGAGCTGTCGTAGCCGGAATAGGGGTTGGTGCCGTAGCTGCGCGTGAAGCTGCGGGGCGGGCGCTGGACGAGACCGTGGGGAAGGCGCTGCTTGTAGCGGCCGAAGGCCTCGACGCGGACCGGCAGCATCTTCAATTTGGTCCCGGTCATTTCGCCGACGATCGCCTCGCCGATGAACTGCTGCCACCAGCTTTCGGTCTGGCGGTCGTACATGACCAGGTCCGAGTTGCGCAGCTTGCCGGTGGTGCCGAAGTCGAGCACACGCTCGCCGACGCGGCGGTCGAACACGATCGCGGAATTGCACAGCGGGCAGTAGGTCACCGAGATGGGGACACCCCCGAGCTCGTCGTTGACGATCTCGTGAAACATCAGGATCGTCAGCGGGTAGGCCTTCGCCTCGCCGTTGATGTTGACGCTGATGACGGGCTCGGTGTCTTTGATGTTCGCCTCGGCGATCCTGACGAACCGTGGGTCATCGATCGATGGAATACCGTCCTTCGGCGGCCCGCCGGAGCGGATTTCGGCGAAGTCGATGCTGTGCCGGGAAAAATCCGTGTCGGGCCATTCGAACTTCCAGCGCGCGACGCCGCCCAACCCCGGCATGAACACGATCAGCAACAACAGGAGGATGCCCGCGCCGAACCCGACCTTGAGCAGCCTGTTGGAGGACAAGAGCGGCACGATGAGCATTGTCCGCCTAACCTCCCGCCTGGAATCGCCGTATGTCGGGGCCCCTACTGGTGGATCGTCGCCCCTGGATGGAAGGCATTGAACGCGAACGCGAAGGTCACGTCGTGCACCGCGTCGACCAGCCCGTTGTCGGTCTGGCGCTGCACCGTGACGATGCCGACGTCCTGGCCCTGGGCGATGACGCGGCTATCCAGCGCCGAGTTCATGCCCGGCTCCCAGGTGATCACCAGGTCGTCCTTCTCGATGCGCTTCTCCCGCTTCAGGAGCTCGAGGCTCCAGGCCTCCGCTTCCACCGCGACCACATAGGCGAGGGGCGCGATGTCGTCGGGGTTCTCACCCGCGAACAGGAACGGACGGGGCGCGCTGTCATAGCCGGCGTAAGGGTTCTGGCCATACGCGCGGCGGAAGTTCGCTGGCACCAGTTGCACCTGTCCATCGGGAAAGCGCTCCTTGAAGCGCCCGAAGGGCTCGACCCGTACCGGCAGCATCTCGAGCAGCGTGCCCGTCATCTCACCGACGATCGCCTCGCCGATGAACTGCTGCCACCAGCTCTCGGTCTGCCTGTCGTACATGACCAGATCCGAGTGGCGGAGCTTGCCGGTCGTGCCGAAATCGAGCACCCGATCGCCGACGCGCCGGTCGAACACGACCGCCGAGTTGCACAGCGGACAATAGGTGACCGAGATCGGGATGCCCGCCAGCTCGTCGTTGACGATCTCGTGCCACATCAGGATCGACAACGGATAGGCCTTGGCCTGTCCGTCGATGACCACCGTGATGACAGGCTCGGTGTCGGCGATCTGCTCGTCCACCTCGGCGATGGTGCCGAAAGCGGGATCGTCGATGGCGGGAATGCCGTCCTTCGGCGGCCCGCCAGACAGAATCTCACCGAAGCTGATGCTGGTCTTTTCGAAGTCGGTCTCGGGCCATTCGAACTTCCAGACTTCGGGGTTGGCGTGGCTGGGCGAGGACACGGCGAGAAACAGAACGCCGATGCCGAGCGCCGCCGCCCGGGACAGATTGGGTATCGTTGACGAACGCATTTTCCTGATCCCGTTCCGGTGAGTTCTAGCCAAAAAAGGATGGCGGCGCCACCGCACCGCCATCAGTCGCTCCAAGCGTTGGTCGTGAGGAGAGGCATGATGACCATATCGTGATATTAGCTCTCCTGCGTGGGTGCGAAAGTCACTCCGCGTCACGAGTACGTGAAGCTGAATCCTTCCGTTTTCGTGGGTCCATGGCAGCCCAGTCCCCCTCGGTCAGGCGCTCGAGGAAATTGAACTGGCCGGCGCCCTTGAGCCACTCGCCACCGTCGATGGTGACGACCTCGCCGTTTATGAAGCCGGCGCGGTCGGAGACGAGGAACGCCGCGAGGTCGGCCAGCTCCCGATGCTCCCCCGGCCGCCCCAGGGGATTGCGGGTCTCGAACTCACGCGCCCACTCCGCATTGGGGACGAGCCGTTCCCACGCGCCCTTGGTGGGGAAGGGTCCAGGCGCGATGGCGTTCAGCCGGACCCCACGCCCGCCCCACTCGACGGCGAGACTGCGGGTCATGGCGAGCACACCCGCCTTGGCCATGGCCGACGGCACCACGTAGGCCGAGCCTGTCCAGGCGTAGGTCGTGACGATGCTCAACACCGTGGCCGCGCGGCGCGCCTCGAGCCAGCGTCGTCCGCAGGCCAGGGTGACATTGCTGGTGCCGTGGAGAACGATGCCCAACACCGCATCCACCGCGCGGTGGCTGAGGGTCTCGCTGCGCGCGATGAAGTTGCCGGCGGCGTTGTTGACAAGGATGTCGGCGGGGCCATCGCGCCACAGCTCCTCGACCATGCGCTCCACGCCTTCCGCCTCGCGGATGTCGCAGACATGGGTCCGGGCGCGGCGACCGTGCTCCGAGGCGAACTCCTCGGCCGCCGCCTCCAGCACCTCGCCCCGGCGGCCACATATCGCGAGCTCGGCCCCGAGCTCCAGGAACCGGCGTCCCATGCTTTTGCCGAGACCGGTGCCGCCGCCGGTGATGA
Source organism: Alphaproteobacteria bacterium (assembly GCA_046759605.1). GTDB lineage: Bacteria > Pseudomonadota > Alphaproteobacteria > UBA6615 > UBA6615 > JBHICL01. The sequence goes on from JBHICL010000054.1 coordinate 12,078, forward strand.
GGACGCGTTTCCCCGCGAGCAAGTCGGATTGGAACATGGCTGGTCTCCCTTTCGCCACCGGGACGGAACGGTATGATCCTGGCTCGCGAGGTCAACCACTGGTTTCT
>JBHICL010000055.1:0-11998 GCA_046759605.1 Alphaproteobacteria bacterium
GCCTGGAAGCTCGCCGCCGTGGCCACCGATCCGGCGCCCATCGAGCCGGCGGTCGCCGAGATGGTCGTCAACCGGGCGATGGACAACGCGGCGGTGGCCATGGCTGCGATCGGCCGCGAGCCCGTGGCCAACGCGCGCGCCCAGGCCCTGGCCCATCCCCGGGACGGTGGCGCCACGCTCCTCGGACTGGACGGTGAGACGCGGGTGGCCGCGGAGTGGGCGGCGTGGGCCAACGGCGTGGCCGTGCGCGAGCTCGATCTTCACGACACCTTTCTCGCCGCCGATTACGCGCACCCGGCGGACAACATTCCGCCGCTCGTCGCCGTTGCTCAGCAGTGCCGGCGCACCGGTGCGGACCTCGTTCGCGGTATCGTCGCCGCGTACGAGATCCAGGTGGACCTGACCAGGGGCATCTGCCTGCACGCCCACAAGATCGACCACATCGCCCATCTCGGTCCGTCCGCCGCAGCGGGCATTGGCGCGTTGCTCGCCCTGGACACGGCTGTGGTCTACCAGGCGATACAACAGGCGCTCCACGTGACCTGCACGACCCGCCAGTCCCGCAAGGGCGAGATATCGAGCTGGAAGGCGTACGCGCCGGCGCATGCGGGCAAGTTGGCCATCGAAGCCGTGGACCGGGCCATGCGTGGCGAGGGCTCGCCCTCCCCCATATACGAGGGCGAGGATGGCGTCATCGCCTGGCTGCTGGACGGCCCCGAGGCGAGCTACCGGGTGCCGCTGCCGGAGCCGGGCGAGCCGAAGCGCGCCATCCTCGAGACCTACACCAAAGCGCACGCCGCCGAGTACCAAAGCCAGGCGCCGATCGATCTCGCCTTCCGCCTGCGCCAGCGGACGGGCGACCTCGAGAGCGTCGAGGAGATCGTGATCCACACGAGCCATCACACGCACCGCGTCATCGGCACGGGCTCGAACGACCCACAGAAATTCGATCCCGAGGCCAGCCGCGAAACCCTGGATCACAGCCTCATGTACGTCTTCGCCGTGGCGCTCCAGGACGGGGGCTGGCACCACGAACGTTCCTACGCGCCCGAGCGCGCGCACCGCCCCGATACCGTCAGGCTGTGGCGAAAAATCCGCACGGTCGAGGACCCGGAATGGACCCGGCGCTACCATGCCTCGGATCCGAAGGAGAAGGCGTTCGGGGCCCGGGTCGTGGTCCGGTACGCGGACGGCCGCACGGTCGAGGACGAAATCGCGGTCGCCGACGCGCACCCCTTGGGCGCAAGTCCGTTCGCGCGACCGGATTACGTGAGCAAGTTTCGCACGTTGTGCGAGGGCATCGTGGACGAGGCGGAGCAGGCGCGGTTTCTGGAGCTCGTCGAGCGCTTGCCTGAGCTCTCCGCGACCGAGCTGAGCGATCTCACGCTGCGGGCGCGGCCCGACGCGATCAAGGGTACGACCGGGCACGGGATCTTCTGAGAACCGCCACCTCTGCGCGGGACTTTCACCGTTTGGGTATTTGACAGCGACTCGGCCGTTGTGGGACGGTTCAAGTGCGAATTAGGTGCATGACCGTCTAATCGGGGGTAGGCGCGTTGGGGGTTGGGCGCGTCGGGAGGTATTTGTGCTGTTCCGTGGCACGGCGGACCAGCCGCGCGGTGGCGCTTGTTGTCATCCTGGCCGCGGCGGGATCGGTTGAGGCACAGGCTTTCGAAAATCTGACCATGGCGGAGCGGCGGGCGGTCGAAATGCGCCGGCTCCAGAGCGACATGGTCGTCGCCGCGTTGTCGTGCGGCATGCGAGAGGAATACAACGCGGCCACGGTCAAATTCATGAAGGAGTTCGCTCGCCAGGGCGAAGCGCTGAAAAGGCTGTTCCGGCGCACTTATGGCCGCGACCGGGCGGAGCGCGAACTCGACCGCTTCGTGACCGCTCTTGCCAACGAGGCCTCCGCCCGGAGCCTCGCTCACAATGGAAACTACTGCGTGAGCGCGGGACTGTTGTTCAAGGACATCATGGGCCTTTCGCCGAAAGACCTGGCGGGTTTCCTGCGCCATCCGGATAGCCGAATGGCGCCGTCCGGCACGCCTGTCGAGGAAATCGCCAGCACTCCCACGAAGTGATCACTGGTCTCTCTGACCGCCGAGGGAAGCGCGCAGGCTCTCTATACTTTGGAGCGCCTCGTTCTGCAGCTCTCCCGCGGTGTCGGCGATCGACGTGACAATGGTCGACATGTCCCGTTCGGCTTCCGCGGCGACGCAGGCGTTGTATCGCTCCACCTCGGCAACATACGCGTTGAACCGCAGGATCGACTCGTTTAGTGAGGTGGCGTCCGTCGGATCGATCGTCGGCGCCGGACCGAGGCTGCAGTCCGTGGGGGCCCAGACGCTTTGCCCGCCTGTGTAATTGATCTCTCCCGCCGACGTGCTGGCGGTGGCGAGCAGAAATGCCGCGGCTGCAAGCATGGGGAAGATCAGATGCCTCATCGCGCTACCGCTCCCACTTGCCGAAGCTATCCCCGACGTTCGTCGACGGCCATCTAGACATGCCGAGCGGTCGGGCAGTGTCTGGGCATACTGTCGAAAACGGCGACGGCGGTAAACTCCTGACGACGCCCGCCCTCGCCATACGCGTCAACCGCCGTGCCCGCAACATCAGCTTGCGCGTGGACCCGGCGTCGGGCCGGGTGATTCTCACAATACCAACCGAACGCGCGCGGGCCGACGGCTTGCGTTTCGCGGCGCGAAAGACAGGGTGGATCGAGAGGCAGCTCGCGACGATGTCCCCGAGGGTTCCGTTCCGGGACGGCAACGTCATTCCGTTGCGGGGCCGGTCGCGGCGGATCAGACACCGGCCGGATATCTGCGGCGGCGTCTTCGAAACCGTGGACGAAATTCTCGTCGGCGGTACCGTGGCAAGTCTCTCCACCACCTTGCGCGAATGGCTCAAGGCCACCGCCCACGCCGCTATCGAGGAGCGCGCCCGGGAGTTCCTCGGTCGACGAGGATGCGACCCCGTCTCTATTGCGCTACGCGACCCGAAGTCCCGGTGGGGAAGCTGTTCCGCCAAGGGAACGCTCTCGTTCTCGTGGCGGCTCGTGCTCGCGCCCGAGATGGTGTTGAGCTACGTGGTCGCGCACGAGGTTGCGCACCTGGAGGTATTCACCCACGGTCCCCGCTTCTGGCGTAAAGTGGCGGAGCTCGAGCCGGACTACGCCACTGCGGAGGCCTGGCTCCGCCGTCACGGCAACACCCTTCACAGGTACGGCTGACATGGGCGAACCGGCATACCTTCACTACGATCAGCAAGCCCTGGATGCGCAGTACAACAACCGCGCCCGCGTGCCCGAGGCGGCCGAGCACCTCGTCTTCTATGAAAGCGAGAGCGCGCGCGTGCGCGAAGCGCTGAGCTGCCATCTGAAAGTGCCCTATGGCGAAAGCGAGCCGGAGCGATTGGACGTCTTTCTCCCGGCCGGAGCGGAGCCGGCGCCGGTCCAGGTGTTCTTCCACGGCGGCTACTGGCACCTGCTCGACAGCTTCGATTTCAGCTTCGTCGCAAGCCCCATCGTCGCCGCGGGCGGTCTTGCGGTGATCGTGAATTACGCGCTGCTGCCCGGCGTCACGATGGAGGAGCTGTTGCGCCAGTGTCGGGCCTCGATCCGGTGGGTGAGGGAGCACATCGGCGAGTATGGCGGCGACCCGGAGCGGATATGCATCTCCGGCCACTCCGCGGGAGGCCATATCACCGCGATGATGCTGGCGGACCCGGAGACGGCCGGGAGCGTTCGGGGGGGCGTGGCCATCAGCGGCTTGTACGACCTCGAGGCGATCAGGCTTTGCTACCTGAACGACGTCCTCCGCCTCACGGCGGACCAGGCGCGCAGGCACAGTCCGATCCACGCGCCGCCGGCCCGGGACCGGGCCGTCGTGGTGGTCTATGGCGGCCGCGAATCCGAGGAGTTCGAGCGCCAGTCGGAGACCTATGCCGATGCGATCATGGGCAGCGGTCACAGGTGCGCGCTTACGCGCCTTCCTGAGCACGACCACTTCACCATCGTCCGTGTGCTGGCCGAGCGCGAGGGCGATACGACGGGGTTGCTGCTCTCGCAGATGGGCCTTGTTTGACGGGGGCTAGGTCCGTTTGGCGCGCCGCCTGGCGCCCCTTCCCTCCCGTTCCGCCAGATCGAGATAACCGTCACGGGTCTGGGGCAGCTTGCGCCGGAGCAGCCGCGAGGCGACCACGGTCCTGAGGATCTGCGCCGTGCCGCCGCCGATCGTGAACATGCGGGCGTCCCGGGCCATGCGTTCGAGCGGCATGTTGCGGGAGTAGCCGGCGGCGCCGAAGATCTGCAGCGCGTCGTTGGTGACCTTGATGGCCATCTCGGACGCGAAGATCTTGGCGGTGGCCGCCTCGGTTACGTCCGGGAAGCCCGGCCCGGCCCTCGCCGCCGCGCGATGGATGAGCAGCCGCGCCGCCTCGAGCCCGGTGTTCATGTCGACGAGCATCCACTGCAGGCCCTGAAACTCGCATATGGGCCGTCCGAACTGCTCGCGTTCCCCGGCATAGGAAAGCGCCAGCTCATAGGCGCCCTGGGCGATGCCGAGAGCCACGGTGGCCGCCCCCACCCGCTGTCCGTTGTAGGCGTCCATGAGCTTCGCGAAGCCCGCCCGGATGCCTTCCGGCGGCACCACGATCATGTCGTCGGGGATCTCGAGGCCCTCGAAGATCACCTCCGTCTCCGGGAGGCCGCGGAGTCCCATGGCCGGCTCGCGCTTACCGATGACGAGGCCCTTGGACCGGTCGCGCAGGGCTATGAAGCCCGCGATCCCCTGCTCGACCCCGTTCTCGAAGACGCGGGCGAAGATAAGGTGCAGCCTGGAGACGCCGCCGCCGGTGATCCAGTGCTTCTTGCCATTGATGACATAGCGGTCGCCGCGTCTGTCCGCACGGGTGGTCATCTCCGTGGCGGCGCTGCCGGCCTCGGGCTCGGTGATGCAGATGGCCGGCTTGTCGCCGGCGAGCACGAGCTCGGCCGCGAGACGCCTCTGGGCTTCGGTCCCGTACGCCATGATGGCGCCGATGGCGCCCATGTTGCCCTCGACGACGATGCGCCCGGTAACGCCGCAGACGCGCGCCATCTCCTCCACGATGAGAACCGCATCGAGGTAGCCGAGGCCCCGGCCCCCGTATTCCCTGGGGATGGTCGCCCCCATGAAGCCGGCCTTGGTAAGCGCCGCGACATTGTCCCAGGGGTAGGTTTCGCCGCGGTCGACCTCGGCCGCGCGCGCGCGGATCTCGCCCTCGGCCAGGTCCCGCGCCTTGAAACGCAGCTCCTTCTGTGCCGTGCTCAGCTCGAACATGTTCCGTCGTCCTTCGCTGGAAGAGTTCAGATCAGCTCCCTGGCGCGCAGCCCGGCCAGCTCTTCCTCGTCCATGCCCAGGAGCTCGCGTAGCACCTCCTCCGTGTGCTCGCCCAGCACAGGGGGTGGGCGGTGGTAGCTCACCGGTGTCGCCGACATGCGCACAGGACTGCCGATCAGGCTCACCCAGCCGCTGCCTGAGAGCGGATGCGGCATGTTGATCTCCATGCCCCGATGGCGCACCTGGGGGTCGGCAAAGACCTCGCTCAGGCTGTTGACCGGCCCGCACGGCACGGTCAGGCGCTCGAGCCCCTCGAGCCAGTGGGCGCTGGGCTGCCGCCGGATCAGCTCGGCGATGGCGGGGATGAGCCTTGCGCGGTTGCGCACGCGCCCCGGGTTGGTCCGGTAGTCGGGGTCGGCGGCCAGTTCGGGGGCACCCGCGAATTGGCAGAAGCGGCGGAACTGCTCGTCGTTGCCCACCGCCAGGATGATCCCGCCGTCGGCGGTCTCGAAGTACTCGTAGGGCACGACGTTCGGGTGCGCATTGCCGCGCCGAATGGGCTCGTTTCTCGAGGTGAGGTAGTTCAGGCCCTCGTTGACCAGCCAGGCGACCTGACTGTCGAGGAGCGCCAGGTCTATGTGCTGGCCTTCGCCGGTGCGCTCGCGGTGACCGAGCGCCGCCAGGATCGCCACCGCGGCGTACATGCCGCACATCACGTCGGCGATGCCCACGGCCACCTTGGTGGGCTGGCCGTCGGGATGTCCGGTGATGCTCATGATCCCGCCCATGGCCTGAACGAGAAAATCGTAGCCGGGTCGGGTGGCGTAGGGGCCGGTCTGGCCGAAACCGGTGATGGAGCAGTAGACCAGCCGGGGGAACTCGTCCTCGAGCTGCCGGTAGCCGAGACCGTAGCGGTCGAGTCCACCGACCTTGAAGTTCTCGATGAGAACGTCGGCATGCGCCAGCAACCGGCGCAGGAGCTCGCTCCCCTCCGGCTTCCCGATGTCGATCGTCACCGACCGCTTGTTGCGGTTCGATGACAGGTAGTAGGCGCTCTCGGTCGTGTCCTCGCCGTCCGCGCCCTTGAGAAAGGGAGGACCCCAGCGGCGGGTATCGTCGCCGATCCCGGGTCGCTCGATCTTGACGACGTCGGCGCCAAGGTCGCCGAGGAGTTGGGTGCATGTGGGACCGGCGAGGATCCGACTGAGGTCGATGATCCTGAGGCCGTCGAGGGGACCGGGCATAATCTTTAAGTTCTCCGCTACCGTCTCCGTGATCCGCGGCAGGTCTTCCAGCCTGCCACCTTTTGCCAGCATTTCCCCTACGACGCCATCCTCGATGTCGATCCGAAGGGTCTCCAGCCTGGATCGATGCCACGGGTCATCCGGAGGGGCCACCGGCCGGCGTTGCCGGTCAGGGTGCGATCTCGATGCCGAACTCGGCCCCGGCGGCGAGCAGCCACTCCCACAGATGCTGGGCATGGCTCCGCATGACGTAGAGGTCATAGCTCGGTCGGTCGTCGAGCTTGTGCAGGAGCACATTGACCCCGCTCATGACGCTCTGGGCGCACTGGCCGGGAGGGAACCGTGCCGGATCCAGGTCCAGGGGGCATCCCTTGGCGATGAGCTCGTCCGCCCGGGCGCCGGAGATGCGCGCGACCGTGCGCGCGTGGCTCAGATCGGTCACGGCGCCCGACGGTCCGGCGAGGAGCGCCCTCAGGTCGTCCGCGGCGACTGCATCGCCTTCGGCGACGACGAACCACTCGCCGGGGGCGACCCAGAGCGCGACGGCGCCGTCCCAGGCCGACACGGTGTTGGGCTCCCGCGGCAGGGTCCGCCCCTGGCCCTCGGCGGCGGCGTGAAAGCCGTCCGGCTCCCGGGGCTCGCACAGCCGCCATACCGCGACGTCGCGCCGGAGCTCGAGGACGATGCCAGGTCCGGCCGCCGCGCCAATCCGGCCCGCCGGTGGCGAGACGGCGGGGAGGCGATCGGGCGTGCTAACCACGGAGCCGTTCCCCTTCGGGATCGACGAAGATGTGGTCGGTAATCGTCACCGGCACGGTTCGGCCCGCGACGGGCGAGGCGGCGAACAGGGTCTCGCCACGCCGCTCCCGGCCGTCGGCCACCATCGCCAGCGCGATGGGCCGGTCCAGGGCCGGGCTGAACGTCGTTGACGTCACGTGTCCCAGCATCTCCACCGGCGCGGGCGCGCTCGGATCGGCGACGATCTGGGCGCCCGGTGGGATCGGGCTCTTGCCGTCGTCGGAGAGCAGGCCAACGAGGTGCTTGCGGCCCTCGGGCGCGAGGCCAGGCCGCGCCAGCGAGCGTCGGCCGATGTAGTCCTTCTTCTGGCTTTGCATGCGCCCGAGGCCCAGGTCGTCCGCCGTCACGCGTCCATCGGCCTCTGCCCCCATGACGAAGTGCCCCTTCTCGATCCTGAGGGTGGCCATCGCCTCGGTGCCGTAGGGGATGATGTCGTGGTCGGCGCCGGCGGCGACGATCCGCTCCCACATCCCGAGACCGTAGTCCGCCGGCACGGCGACCTCGTAGGACAGCTCGCCCGAGAAGCTGATGCGGAACACCGTCGCCGGCGTCCCGGCGAGGGTGCCCGAGCTCCAGCCCATGAAAGGCAGGACCTCGTCGCCGAGATCGATGTCGCCATCCAGGCGCTGGAGCACGGCCCGTGCGGAGGGGCCGGCCACCGCCATGACGGCGAACTGGTCCGTGACCGAGGCCACACGTACGTCGAGCTCGGGCCACAGCACCTGCAGGCAGTACTCGACGTGGGTCATTACCGGCCCGGCGTTGGCGGTGGTGGTGGTCATCACGAAGTGGTTCTCCGCCATGCGGGCGGTGGTGCCGTCGTCGAACACCATGCCGTCGTCGCGCAGCATGAGTCCGTAGCGCACCTTGCCCACGGGCAGGGTCCCCCAGCCGTTGACGTAGAGGCGGTTGAGCAGCTCGACGGCGTCGGGCCCCTGGATGTCGATCCGGCCCAGGGTGGACACGTCGACGATGCCGACCTTCGTCCGCACGTGGGCGGCCTCGCGGCACGACGCCTCGGCCAGACCTTCGCCCGGGCGGGGATAGTAGTGGGGCCTGAGCCAGAGCCCGGCTGTCAGGAACACGGCGCCGGCGCACTCGTGCCATCCGTGCATCGGTGTGCGCCGGGTCGGCGTGAAGTGGTGTCCCGTCTCGCGCCCGGCGAAGGCGGCCATGGTCACGGGCGTATAGGGCGGCCGGAAGCTGGTGGTGCCGACGGTCCCGATCTCCTCGCCGCGCAGGCCGGCGAGGATGGCCAGGCCGTTCACGTTGCTGGTCTTGCCCTGGTCGGTGCCCATGCCGAGGGTGGTGTAGCGCTTCATGTGCTCGACAGACTCGTAGCCTTCGCGCACGGCGAGGGCGATGTCGTCGAGGGTGACGTCGTCCTGGAGGTCGACGAAACACTTGTCCCGCCGGCGCGGTGGCGGCGGCAACGACCACAGCGCCCGTGGCGGGTTGTTGCCGGCCTCGGCTGAGGCCGGGAGCCGTATCCGCGCGTTCTGCCGACACCCACACGCCTCGGCGGCCGCGGCGCCGGCGGCCGCTCCCTCTTCCAGACAGTCGGCGAGGCGGGTCCGGCCGTTGGCGGCGCCGGCGACACGGATGCCATCTCTCGCACCCGCGGGCCGCAATGCGGCGATGGCTTCGTCGTAGATCAGCCTGCCGCCGGCCTGGCTGTACAGGTGGGCCGTGGGACTCCAGCCCCCGGACACGCACAGAACGTCGCACGGCATCTCCTCGACGGCGCCGGCGATACGCTGCCCTGCCTCGTCGAGCGGTGCGACCGAGACCGCCGACAGCCGGTTGCGCCCGCGGGTCGCGACCACGGCATGCCCGGCGATGGTGCGCAGACCCGCGTCCCGCGCCCGCGCTACGGCCTCGGACGCCTCGGGCCGCAAGTCCACCACCGCCGCGATCTCCACCCCCGCCTCCCTCAGGTCCGCCGCCGCGGCGTACGCGGTGTCGTTGGAGGTGACGACGACGGCACGAGCCCCGACGCGCACCCCGTACCGGTTCGCGTAGACCCTGGCCGCCGATGCCAGCATGACCCCCGGCCGGTCGTTGCCGGCGAACACGAGCGGCCGCTCGATCGCGCCGGCGGCCACGATCGCCTCGCGGGCGCGGACAAGCCACAGGACCTGGCGTGGCGAGAACGCCATGGCCTCGCCGTCGGGCCGGCGCACCGCGACGCCGAACAGGTTCTGGTCGTAGCGGCCGAAGACCGTGGCGCGCGGGAGCATCGTGACATTGGGCATGGCCTCGAGCTCGGACACCGTGGCGCGGACCCACTCCATGGCCGGAGCGCCGTCCAGCTCGACCCTGGCCCCCGCGAGGCCGCCGCCCCACTCAGGGCGCTCGTCGGCGATGATGACGCGTGCGCCGGTCCGCGCCGCCGCGAGCGCGGCCGCGAGCCCGGCCGGACCGCCCCCGGCGACGAGCACCTCAGAGTGCGCGTAACGCTTGTCATAGTCGGGGCGGTCGTTTTCGGTTGGCGCCGTACCCATGCCGGCGGCCCGACGGATTTGGCGTTCGTAACGGCGCCACTGGCTCGCTGGCCACATGAAGGTCTTGTAATAGAAGCCAGCCGGGACCAGGGGCGAAAGGGCGTTTGCCACCGCGCCGAAGTCGCGCTTCAGGCTCGGCCACCTGTTCTGGCTGCGCGCCACCAGCCCGTCGAACAGCTCGATCTGGGTGGCGCGCCGGTTCGGCTCGTGCCGGCCTTGCTCGCCCAGCTCCACCAGCGCGTTGGGTTCTTCCGGTCCGGCGGTGTAGATACCGCGCGGGCGGTGGTACTTGAAGCTGCGCCCGACCAGGCGCACGCCGTTCGCGAGCAGGGCCGATGCCAGGGTGTCGCCGGGATGGCCCTCGAGGGCCTGGCCGTCGAAGGTGAAGCGCAGCACCCGCGAGCGGTCGATCTCGCCGCCGGAGGGCGTCCGGAACCGCTGGGTCACGCCACGCTCTCCTTTGCAGCCGCCGCGCGATCCAAGGGAGCGGTCTCCAGGATCTCGTGGGTCAGCGTATCGCGCCGCACCCGGAACCACTGGCGGCAGCCGGAGCTGTGTTGCCACAGCTCGTCGTGCGGCCCCCGCGGGTTGTCGCGCAGGTAGAGGTAGTCGAACCACTCCTCGTCCGGGGCGGCGAGGGTATCGGCGGGACGGCGCAAAGTGGCGTCGCCGCCGTAGGTGAACTCGATCTGCGCGCGCTCGCCGCACCATGGACAGTGTATGAGCAGCATGTCGCCTCGCGTCAGTGGGCCCAGGGGGTCGGACCCATCCCCTTCTCGTCGAGGGCGTGGCCGGTGGCGAAGCGCTCGAAGGAGAACGCCTCGTTGAGCCGGTGCGGCCGGTCCTGGGCAATGGTGTGGGCGAAGGTCCAGCCCGACGCCGGCGTCGCCTTGAAGCCGCCGTAGCACCAGCCGCCGTCGAGGTAGAGGCCCTCGACGGGCGTTTTGGCGATGATCGGGCTGCCGTCCATGGTCATGTCCATGACGCCGCCCCAGCTCCGCATCAGGCGGAGGCGTGCAAAGCTGGGAAACAGCGCCAGGGCCGAGGCGACGATGTGCTCGATGAGCGGCAGGTTGCCGCGTTGGGCGTAAGAGTTGTAGCCGTCGAGATCGCCGCCGAACACGAGCTCGCCCTTGTCGGTCTGGTTGATGTAGAGGTGCGATGCGCCCGAGGTGACCACCAAGTCGAGGACCGGCTTCAGGGGCTCGGTGACGGCGGCTTGCAGGACATGCGATTCGATGGGCAGGCGCAGCCCGGCCATGGCGGCGACATGGCTCGAGTGGCCGGCCACGGCGATGCCTACCCTGGGCGCCCGGATGGCGCCGCGGGTGGTTTCGACGCCGGCGATGCGGCCGCCGTTGCGCCGAATGCCGGTGACCTCGCAATTCTCGATGATGTCCACGCCGCGCCGGTCGGCGGCACGAGCGTAGCCCCAGGCGACGGCGTCGTGGCGCACGATGCCGCCCCGCGGCTGGAGCAGGCCGCCGTGGACGGGGTAGCGCGCGGTGGGGGAGCAGTCGAGGAGCGGCAGGCGCGCGGCCACCTGCTGGCGGTCGAGCAGCTCGGCGTCGATGCCGTTCAGGCGCATGGCGTTGCCCCGTCGCGCCATCTGCTCCATCTGGCTCGGCGTATGAGCGAGGTTGAGAACGCCACGGTGGCTGACCATGAGGTTGAAGTTGAGCGCCTGGCTCAGTCGCTCCCACAGCTTCAGCGAGAACTCGTAGAAATGGGCGTTGGCTTCGAGCAGGTAGTTGGAGCGGATGATCGTGGTGTTGCGGCCGGTGTTGCCGCCGCCGATCCAGCCCTTCTCCAGCACCGCGACGTTGGTGACGCCGTGCTCGCTCGCAAGGTAATGGGCGGTGGCGAGACCGTGGCCGCCACCGCCGATGATCACCACGTCGTAGGCCGGCTTGGGCGCCGGCTTGCGCCAGGCCTGGGGCCACCTGCGATGGCCGCTCAGCGCGTTGCTGGCCAGGCTGAAGGCCGAGTACCGCACGGCCGCCGCTCCCTCCCCCGAGAAGAACCCGCCGTTACTTTAGGCCGACGCCTCGCTCAGGCAAGCGCGTAGACCAGGTCCATCACCGGAGCCGCGCGCGGTCCACCACGACCATGCGCATCACGGCGCAGCTCG
>JBHICL010000056.1:0-11975 GCA_046759605.1 Alphaproteobacteria bacterium
CTGAGCCGGAGCATCGGAAGCCCGCAGCTGGGCGAGCTGGACCCGTTTCTGCTGCTCGACGAGTTCAACTCCGAGGAGGGCGCCGACTACGTCGCCGGCTTCCCGGATCATCCGCACCGCGGCTTCGAGACCGTCACCTATATGATCCACGGCGCCATGCGCCACGAGGACAGCAAAGGCGAAAGCGGCAGCCTGGTGAGCGGCGGTGTCCAGTGGATGACGGCCGGCCGCGGCATCGTGCATTCCGAGATGCCGGAGCAGCGTGACGGGCTCATGCAGGGTTTCCAGCTGTGGGTGAACCTGCCGGCGCGCGACAAGATGTGCGAGCCGCGGTATCAGAACATCGAGCCCGAGGACGTGCCCGAGGTGCTGCGCGAGGACGGCGTCAAGATCCGGGTCGTGGCCGGCGAGGCGGAAGGCGTGCGGGGCGCGGTCCAGGGCATCGCGGTGGAGCCCACCTACCTGGACATCATCATGCCGGCCGGGACCACCGTCGAGCTGCCGGTGGCGGAGGGCCACGCGGCGTTCTGCTATGTGTTCGAGGGCGAGGCGCTCGCAGGCGCCACGGACGAGGGCGCCGGCGCCGCGGTAGCGGCGGGCCACCTGGCGGTCCTTGGTGACGGCGAGGCCGTACGGGTCCGGGCGGCGACGTCGAGCGCCCGCTTGCTTCTCGTCGCCGGGCGGCCGCTCAACGAGCCCATCGTCCGCTATGGCCCCTTCGTCATGAACACCAAGGACGAGATCCTCCAGGCCGTACGTGACTTCCAATCCGGCCAGTTCTGAGCCGATGGCGCCGGACACGGCTGCAGCAACCACCGATGAAGAGCTGGCGCGGCGGGCGGTCGCGCTGGTCCGCAAGGCCGGCTGCGGGTACGGCGACATCCGGATCTGCCGATATCGTCGTCAGGGCTTGAGGGCTCGCGATCGGTCCCTCGCGCGCGTCTCCGACGATTTCTCTGCCGGCTTCGGTGTCCGCGTTCTCCTGGACGGCGCCTGGGGATTCGCGGCCAGCCATGAGCGCTCCGCCCGTGAGGTCCGGCGCGTCGTCGCGCTGGCGGTCGACATCGCCAAGGCCAGCCGGCTGTCCCAGAGCGCGCCGGTCGGTCTCGCGCCGGTGGAGGCCGCGACGGGCAGCTTCGCGACGCCGATGGAGGTCGATCCGTTTACGGTGCCGTTACCGGCGAAGGCGGAGTTGCTCCTCGACATCAACGAGCGCCTGCTCGCCCATGGCGACCGCGGCATCGCAAAGGCGTGGGCGTTCATGTCCTTCGCGCGCGAGGACAAGCTGTTCGCCTCGACGGTGGGCTCCTCGATCGCACAAGTGATCCATCGGACGTACGCCGGGCTCGGCTGCACCGCCGTCGCCAACGGCGACGCGCAAGGCCGCTCCTACGAGCGACCGCCGCTGAACATGGGCTACGAGCACGTGGACCCGGCCGACCTCCTCGATCAGGTGGAACGGGTCGCCGAGGAAGCCATCGAGAAGGTCCATGCCCCCGAGGGGCCCAAGGACGTCCGCCGTGACCTGGTGCTCAGGCCCAGTCATCTCTGGCTGCCGATCCACGAATCCGTGGGCCATGCGACGGAGCTGGACCGGGTATACGGCTATGAGGCGAACTTCGCCGGGACGAGCTTCGCCACGCCCGAGCATCTCGGCGCGCTCAGCTATGCTGCGCCGTTCGTGAGCTTCCGCGCCGACCGCACGGAACCCGGCGGGCGCAGCACCGTGGGCTACGACGACGAAGGCGTGCCCGCGCAAAGCTGGCGCGTGATCGAGAACGGCGTTCTCGTCGACTATTTGACGGACCGTGAAACCGCGCACCGCCTGGGCCGTGGGGCCAGCAACGGTTGTGCCCACGCCGACGGCTGGGCCAGCGTGCCCATCGTCCGCATTCCCAATCTCGGGATCGAGCCCGGACCGCCGGGGGGCGCCCACACCGCGAGCCTCGCCGAGATGATCGCCGACACCCGCGAGGGCATCCTGATCGACGGGACCGGCAGCTACTCCATCGACCAGCAACGCCGCAATTTCCAGTTCGGCGGCGACGCCGTCTGGCGGATCGAGGGAGGCAAGCTCGCCGGCATGTTGAAGAACCTCACCTATCGCGCCATGACCACCGATTTCTGGAACCGCGTGGATGCAGTGGGCCCGTTGGAAGAGCGGGAGCGTCACGGGACCGACATGTGCGGCAAGGGCGAGCCGATGCAGTTCGGCCAGATGACCCATGCCGCGGTGCCGGTGCGCGTCCGTGACATCGAGGTGGGATGATGCCGGCCGCGCGGACCGTGCCTGGACCGATCGGCGAGGACGAAGCGCTCTCTCTCATCGATCGCGTCGCCCGACGGTCGACCGCCGGCGAGATCGAAATCCACCTGTCCGGCGTCGACGGATCGCTCAGCCGCTATGCCGGCAATCAAACGGTCCAGAACGTGAGCAAGGCCACGCTCGCGTTGCGGGTTACGAGCTGTCGCGACCGCCGCCGGGCATCCGCCTCGACCACCGAACTCGACCCCGACGCCGTGGCCGCGACCGTGCGACGCGCCGAGGAGATGGCGGAGATCGCGCCGGAGGATCCCGAGTTCGTGCCGCCACTCGCACCCCAGGACTACCCTGACCACGCCCCGCTGTTCGACGACGCCACGGCGAGGTGCACGCCGGCCGAGCGCGGCGAGCTCGTGCGCCAGGTCGTGTCCCGGAGCGCGTCCGCCGGGGTCGAGGCCTCGGGCACGTTGGCGACGGGGACCCGCATGTGGGCCGTTGGCAACAGCCTCGGTCTCCGCGCCTACGACCGCGTGACCACGGCCGACTTCAGCTGCACGACGCGGACGGCGGATGGCGGCTCCGCCTGGGTCAACCGCACCGCCGGCGCGCTCGGCGCTCTGCCGATCATCGAGATGACGGACGGGGCGATCGAGCGCGGGCACGCGTCGAGCAGGCCGCGAGAGATTTCTCCCGGGCGATATCCGGTCATTCTCGACGCGGCGGCGACGGCGGAGCTCGTGCGCTGGCTGATGTGGAGCATGGATGCCCGCGCGGCGGACGAAGGGCGCTCGTTCATGTCGCGGATGGGCGCGGACGGCCGGCCCGATGGCAACCGGTTGGGCGAGGAGCTGTTCAGCCCGCTCGTGACACTGGCGCGCGAGCCGGCGCATCCGCTGCTCGGGTTGGGCCGGTTCTTCGATAATGGATTGCCCGCCCACCGGCTCGCGTTCGTCCGCGCCGGCGTGGCGCTGACATTGCACTACGACCGTTACTGGGCGGGCCGACAGGGCGTGGCGCCGACGGGTCCGCCTCTGCCGCTCGTGATGGCTGGCGGGGAGGAGGCGCTTCAGGATCTGGTGGCCGCGACCGAGCGCGCGATCCTCGTGACCCGCGCCTGGTACGTGCGGCATGTGAACCCCCGGACCCTGGAGGTCACGGGGCTCACCCGCGACGGGACGTTCTGGATCGAGGATGGCCGGATTTCCCATCCGCTCAAGAACCTGCGTTTCAACCAGAACCTGCCGGAGCTGTTCCAAAACGTCGACGCGGTTGGCGAGGTCCAGCGGTTCGGCAATTGCGTGGCGCCGGTGGCGCGGGCGCGCGGGTTCGATTTCGTGAGCGTGACCGACAGCGTCTAGCTGTCGTTGCTAGGAGGGTTGTTCATCCGAGGGCTGGCCGCGAAGATTGCCGGGGTGCGGGCGTGATTGCCCCGGCTCGAGGCGGCCATTAACTTACGGGCCACAGAGTGCCGCGTCCTTGTAATCTTGCCCTCGGGTCCTCAGCTCTCCTGTTGTACGGATACCGCCCGTACGCTATATTATGGTCGAGCTGAGCGGAGATCACGATCATGGCCACATCGACAGGAACGCGCAGCGACCGGATCGAGTTGCGCGCCACCGCTCAGGAGAAGTCCCTCCTGGCGAGGGCCGCCGCCTATGAGCGCCTCGACCTCACATCGTTCGTCATGCGCGCGGCGTTGCCGGCGGCAGAGAAGGCTGTCCGGAAGGCCGAGCGAATCTCTCTCTCCAGGCGCGACACCAGACGCGTGCTGGATCTTCTGGAGAACCCTCCCAAACCAACCGAACGGCTCCTTAAGGCGGCACGGGCGAAGCACGGCCGCTGATGGCGGCCGTGGAGTGGCACGAGGAGCCGATCTCCCGTGAGCACGATCGCGAGTCCTTCGATTGCGGTGTGTCTGAGCTCAACGAGTATCTTCATCGTTATGCTCGACAGAACCATCGAAGCGGCGGCGCCAAGACCTTCGTGGCCGTCCCGCGCGGCAACCCCAGCCGCGTTCTCGGTTACTACACGCTGAGCCCCAGCGCCATCGAGTTTGCGCGTGTTCCCGAAGTGGTGCGTCGGCGGCTCGGCCGCTATGAGGTACCGGCTTTCCGATTGGGTCGCCTCGCCATCGCCAAGTCGGTCCAAGGTCAAGGTCTCGGCGGCCAGCTCCTCCTGGCCGCCGGCGAGCGCTGCCTTGCCGTCGCGGTGGAAGTCGGTGGCGTTGCCCTGGCGATCGACGCCAAGGACGATCGCGCCGCTACCTGGTACCAGAGCTTCGGCGCCCTTCGCTTGCGCGACTCGAAGCACCAGCTGGTTCTGCCGCTCGATACCATCGCGCAAGCGATCGACTCTGCCAGAGGCTCCTGATGACATGCCGTCAAGAGGCCGCCGCGCCTCGCCCGAGGGTCGCAACGACGACCTGGGCCGCTTCCTCCACCTGGGCGCGGCTCACGTCGAGATGGGTCACGGCGCGCAGCCGGGTCTCGTCGGTGGCGCCGATGCGGATGCCCTGGGTCTCGAGGCTGGCGCTCAGGCCGGGGGCCGACGAGCCCGTACCGGCCACGTCGAAGAAAACCATGTTCGTCTCCACGTGCTCCGGCTCCACCCGAACCCCGGGTGCGCCCGCGATCGCCTCGGCGAACAGCTTCGCATGGGCGTGGTCCTCGGCAAGGCGGTCCACGTGGTGCTCGAGGGCGTAGATGCCGGCGGCGGCCACGATGCCGGCCTGGCGCATGGCGCCGCCGATCCGCTGCTTCCAGCGCCAGACCTCGCCGATGAATTCCCTCGAGCCGGCGAGCACGGCGCCCACCGGGCAACCGAGACCTTTGCTCAAGTCGAGCCAGACGGAGTCGAATGGAGCCGCGAAATCCCGCGCCGCGTGGTCCGAGGCCACAACGGCATTCATGAGGCGGGCGCCGTCCATGTGCATGACCAGGCCGTGGGTCCGGGCGACCTCGGCGATCTCTCCAATTGCTTCGAGGGGCCAGATCGTGCCACCCCCGAGGTTGGAGGTCTGCTCGATCGCGATCATGCGGGTGCGCGGCTCGTGGCGGCTGCCCCCGCGCACCGCCGCTTGGGCCTCGGCCGCGGTGAAGATGCCACGCGCGCCATCCAGGGGGCGGACCAGCGCGCCGGCGAGCGCGCCCGGTCCACCGCCCTCGGAGTTCAGGATGTGCGCGGTCCTGTCCGCGATGATCTCGTCACCCGGCCGGCAGTGGACGAGGATGGCGATCTCGTTGCACATGGTTCCGGAGGGCAGGAAGACCGCGTCCTCCTTGCCGAGAAGCTCCGCCACCGCCTCGCACAGCCTGTTGACGCTCGGGTCCTCGCCCCGCTGCTCGTCGCCTACCTCGGCCGTGGCCATGGCCTCGCGCATGGCCGCGGTGGGGCGTGTCTGGGTATCGCTATAGAGATTGATTCTGATCTCGCTCACCGGATGCCCGATCGTTGTGTTGGCGTTTGCGAGGGGCGCATTAGCGGTCGTCGCTGTAGGCGTCAAGGAACCAGTCGCGGAATTCATCCATGTGAAGCTCGGCGCCGCCGGGATCGGGCCGGGCTCCGCGGACGAAACCGAGCTCGTCAAACGGCGTCACGAGGTTCGGGTTTCCGCTGATGACGTGCACGGGCACGCTGCGGCTGGCGTCATTGCCCATGAGCAGCGGCGCCGGCTGGTGGTCGCCGAGCACGATCAGCATGGTGTGTTCGTCGACGAAGTTCTCGGCATAGGACGCAACGACGTCGAGCACGTATGCCAGTGCCGCTCCGTACTGATCGCGGGCCCGGTCGATATTGCGCCAGACGACCCCCGGAGGGTCGCCACGGTCGACCCAGCGCGCGAACAGGGCGCCGTCGCCGATGGATGACCAGTCCTCGATGACGGGCGGCAGCGGCGTGAACGGTGCATGGCTGCTGATGAGCACGACCTCGGCGAACAGCGGGCTGGGGGTCGGAGTGCTCGCTCTTACCCGTCGCTCGAGAAACGCCAGCGTGTACTGATCCGGCACGGTCACCCACGCATATGGTGGGCCGGCGTAGCCGAGGTCGTCGGCGAAATAGGTCTCGGTGTAGCCGAAATAGGCACCTTCGGGCCACGCCCTGGTTATCGCCGGTCGCACCGCGACGACACGATGGCCGGCCTCGCGGAAGTAATGGGTCAGCGATTTGCGGTCGCCGCTGACGAGCAGGTCGTAGCGTCTCTGGCTGTCGAGCCAGAGCCCGCTGAGCAGGGTCCCGTGCGCGAGCCAGGATTGACCGCCCGCGATAGGCGAGACGAGCCAGCCCGATTGGACGGTGAGGCCGCGTTCGCGGAGCCGCTTCTCCATCCGGTCGAGCACCGGTGCGAGGGACGCGGCATAGGTCCGGCCCTCGAGCGCGTTGCGGCCATAGGACTCGACGAAGACGACGATCACATGGATCCCCTCGAGCCGCGTGAGCAGCGCGCCCGGCGCCGCGTCTCGGAACCGGTCGGTGCGCTCGGCCATCCGGAACTCGGATTGCGCAGCGAGCGTCCGCTGAACCGTGCGCCACTGCTGCGCCACGGTGCCGGCGGCCACCGCGGCAACTGGATGGCCGGTGCCGAAAAGCCCCGTGGCGCGCTGTGTCAGGTACAGGCCGGCCGTCAGCACCGCGATGGCCAGGATCGCGAGGCGCCCTGGACGGGTTCCGGCCATGGCTTGCAGCACGGCGACCGAGCGGAGGGCGAGCACGTAGATGATCGTCATGAGGATCGCGACGCCGGCGCCCGTGGCGACAGCGACGGCGACACCGAACGTGCCGGCGAGAAGGTTGGCCACGGACCGCAACAGATAGGCGTCCAGAAGCAGGTTGAGCTGCCGTCCCAGCGCGAGGCCGATACCGGCGTTGCCGGCCTTGACGGCCAGCAGCAGGATCGCGCACAGGGCCGTGGCATGGCGAACGGGCGGCGCGAGACGAAGGCGGAGGGGCGGGACCAGCACGAGGGCGAGCAGCAGGAACGCGATTTCGAGGGAGACCGCGAGCCAGGCGCCCGACGGCAGGTCGATCGCCTGGGCCGGCAGATTTGCCAAAAAGGACAGATAGACAAAAGCGGCGGCAAATCCGGCCCATCGGGCGACGCCGAGCCGCTCGGTGGATAACCTGGCACCGTGGTCGAGGAACTGGATCCGCATGAGGCGGCGCAAGATACCATGGCATTGCGCCATGGTTTAGGCCGGAGTTTTCAGATCGGAACCCGACGGCTTCCCCCCATCAACGGCTGTCGGTCCCGGGTCCGAGCCGGCGGTTCAACCAGCTTTCGTACGCACCAATGCACGCCCTGGTGTAGGTGCACCTAAACGGCCAGGGAACTATTTCCTTCTCGCCAGTCCGCCTTGGCTTTGCATTCCTTGCAGACACGCTCCCCCGCCCATTCGCTGTGGAACGATCTGCGACACATCAAGCAGGACCGTACCTTTGTTATGAAGTCACGGTCTGAGTCCGGTTTCTTGTGGTTTTGACCGGTCATTACCTCCCCACTACAGGACTTCGGTACCTCCAGTACGCACGTCCGGCGTACGAACAGGGTGCTACCGGCACCCGGCAGCACCCCTGAACGCAGACGCCTTTCGACGTGGCCCGGATTATGCGTGCGAATCTACCCGGTGACAACCAAATTTTCAGCAGCGGTCTTGCCGTTGCGTCCGGGTTCGATATCGAATTGAATCACCTGACCTTCGACCAGGGTTTGCAGTCCCGCGCGCTCGACGGCCGAGATGTGGACGAAAACGTCCTTGCCTCCATCCTCGGGCTCGATGAAGCCGTATCCCTTGTCACGATTGAACCACTTCACGCTACCTCTAGCCATTGGTGCTGCCTTTCGGAATCTACCAGGGTTGGTTCAGCCTGTACGGCCGCTGCGAGCTTCACAAATTTTTCAGAAGGGTACCTGTAAGAGACCGCAACCCGTCCTTTAGGTGACGCACTGATAAGTTGTGTCGCTCGTTAGTTTCCGTATACGCTGTTTCAAAAGCAGCTTCCAGCTTTTTTAGGGTGTATGTGCGCTCTCTTTCCCTGAGGCGTGGGATCAGGCGCTTCGGATGCGCGAGGGTGATACCCGAGCACGTCTTCCGTAACTGTCCGGGGGTCCGTTGGTTCGTGAAGCGCTATGGATCGGCGTGTGAACGCCGGGTTCGCCTGTCTATGGTTTCGGTGAGCGCACGAAGTTCCAGGTCGATAACGGTGGAATCCGCGGTCTCCGACGGCACGGAGCTGAGGTAGGAGCGCAGCCGTCGGGCGGCGCGGGCGACTGCGGTGTATCCAACGGTGCGTGCCTGGTGCTGTATGTCCTCCAGCAGCTCGCCTAGTGCCTCGAGGTCGCCGCTTCCGTGGCTGCCGTTGCCATTCGGGTGGGCGTAGATTTGATCGAGCCGGCGTCGGAACGCCAGCAGATTTCTGTCGTAGCCGCTGTCCGCCGAACCGCCCGCTCCGACCGTGTGGGCGGAGCCGCTGGGGCCGCTTCCCTGCTGCCGGCCGAGGGTGGCAAGCGCCTCAATGAGGCGGTTCTCGCGTTTGCCACAGCACTTGACGCGGCGTCCGATCAGGAAGTCGAGCGCCCGTATATGCGCCCCCACGACCGCAATGTCCGCCGATCCGGCGTCCTCGACGTGCTCGAGATAACCATGGAGCAGGCGCGCCGCGCGCGTGACCGGTGTGTATCCCACGGTCCGCGCCTCGAGGCACAGCTCGTCCAGGGCAAGGAAGAGGTGATCGAGGCTGCCGTTGTCATGCCACGGGACGCGGGCCGCTTGCTCGCAAAGAGCTCTGAGGGCGTCCCACTGCGACTCGATCTCGGCGTCATAGCCGTCGGTGCGGGTCTCCGGCGCCGCGCTCGCGGGTGATACGTGCCTGGCGCGCGCTTCCGGGGCACGCGGCATGTCGAGCGGGGCCGCGCTTGGGAGTGGGCTGTGGTATGTAGGCACCGCCTTTGCGAGCGCGTCCGTGACGCTCGCGGCCCTCACACCGACCCGGCTCGATGGGGACCGCTCCCGGGATCCATCGCGTGGACGCCAGCTTCCCGCGCTCGAGTACGTGAGCACGAACAGCGCCGAGAGAAAGCCTGGCG
This sequence comes from Alphaproteobacteria bacterium, assembly GCA_046759605.1. GTDB lineage: Bacteria > Pseudomonadota > Alphaproteobacteria > UBA6615 > UBA6615 > JBHICL01. The sequence continues at coordinate 9,345 of JBHICL010000056.1, forward strand.
GGCGCAGTAGGGTGCTTTCCATGCTGTTGAGGACGGCTATTGCCAGCAGCATGACGACGGCGAAGCCGTAACTGGCCAGCTCCTGCCGTTCCAGGTCCGCCTGCCGACCCAGCCCGACCACGCGGACGATGCCGTGGCCGAGCGCCAGGAGCGTGAGCGCGAGGCCACCGAGGCTCGCCCTCAGGGCGAGGTCGAGATAGCCGGTTACCGGGCGGTCGCCGATGGTTATGTGGCCGGTAGACAGCGCGGACGCGTTCAACTCGAGGCCGGAGTACCAGAACGATGGGAACCCGCTTAGGGGATGGGCCGCTCCGCTCAGATAGTCGATGAGGCCGAGCCGGTCTGCGACCGGAGCGTTCCCGGTCGCCGACGTCAGTAGTCGTTCCATGGAAAGCCCTATCGCCCACATGACGTACGTGCTGGCGGCGGCTGCCGCGAAAAACCCGGCCAACGCCACATAGCGCGAATGGTCGGCAAGCTGTCCCACCGCGAATAGAAGAAATAGAATCACCGGACTGGCCAGGGCCGCCAGCACGCTGGGCGTCGAGCCGGTCGAGAGCAGGAAGACAAAAGCGCCCAGCGCGCCCACGGCGAAGAACACGCGACCGGCGAGCCGGTCCGCCGCCACCGCCGCCAGCAACCATGCCAGATAGGCGGCGAGCGCGAACTGTCCGGCCGCCGCTTGATCGGCGTGCAGACCGTGTCCCCGGGCGGGTGTGCCGCCAGGCGGGTAAGTCGTTGCCAGGATGACGAGGTCCGCCGCCAGTACCGCACCGGTGAAGAGCACCAGGGCGTGGAACAGCGGAACAGGGCCCCGGCTCGTGAGCGCTATGGCGAGGCCGGCGAACGCAAGCGCGGCGACGTCGGCGCCTTGGACGAGGGCCAGCGCGGGGTATGGCGACCCCGGCGCCGCCAGCAGGAGGAGAGCCACGGCGAGCGGCAAGGGCCAGGTTTTGGCGAGCAGCCGCGGCGCCCGCCTACGCTCGCGCCCGATCGCTACCGCGGAGACCGCGATAAACACGGCCGAGGGCAGGTGACGCCATGGGCCTTCCGGCATCTCGGTGCCGCCCCAGGTCGCGTAGCCGAGGAGGAGTAGCAGCAGCCATTCCCCCCGACCGAACTCTCGGATGGGCCAGGTTCTCCCCAGCGCCGTGATCAAGCTCTCTCTTCCCCCGGGTGTGCCGGCGTTCAGCCGCCGCTTCTTCCCTCTCACTCCGCGTGCGCCGGGTGCCGCACTCTCGGATACTTGATGCTGCCAAGGATTATCCCGAATCTACCCGAGCGTCCAGCCACTCGGCGGAAGCGGCATAAGCCCTGGTGTGTCAAGTTGTGGACAACGTGCGATTGCGGGCTAAACCGCATCGACGGTAGCGAAGAAGGGGGCGAGCGATGATTGAGCTATTCGACAGGCAGATTGGACGCGAGGCACTCGCTGCCTATGGCGGCGAAACAGGCCAGGTGCTGGGCATAGAGCTGCTTACCCATGCCGACGGCCCGGCGCGGGGCGTGCGGGTGCTCCACGCCCGCACCGGCTCGGGGTTCTCGTTCCGGGTCGCGGTGGACCGCGGCTTCGATCTGGTTAGCGCCGAGTACCGGGGTGTGCCGGTAGGCTGGCAATCGCCGGTGGGAATCCAGAATCCGGCCCTGCATGCGCCCGAGCACGAGGCGGGGCTCGGGTTCCTGCGCTCCTTCACCGGCCTGTTGGCCACCTGCGGGCTCGATCACTTCGGCGGCGTCGACTCGGGGGGCAGCGAGCACTTCATCAATCCGCACCGCAAGTCCATGGGATATCCGCTGCACGGACGCGCCTCGCAGATCCCGGCGCGCCTCTTGGGCTACGGGGTCGACTGGGGCGCGGGGACGGTCTGGTGTGAAGGGCTTGTTCGACAGGCCGCCTTGTTTGGAGAGTTCCTCGAGCTCGCACGCCGGATCGAGGCGCCGCTTGGCGGCAGGACGATCGTTATCCGGGACGTCGTGACCAACCGCGGCTTTCGGCCGACGCCCCACATGCTGTTGTACCACTTCAACTTCGGCTATCCGCTGTTGGACGAGGATGCCGAGCTGCTCGTCCCCACGCGCGAGGTCGCCTGGACCAGCCATGAGCCGCGGGCGCAGGGGGTGGGATTCCGGCGGCAAGTCGGGCCGCGCACGGATTTCGTCGAACAGGTCTATCAACACGTGGTCTCTGCCGACGCATCCGGACGGGTACCCGCGGCGCTCGTCAACCGCCGCCTGGGCCCGGACGGCGTCGGGGTCGCCGTCGAGTTCGATCACACGGAGCTTCCGTGTCTTCTCGAGTGGCAGTGCCTGCAGTCCGGCGTGTATGCGCTCGGCATAGAGCCGTGCACCCATAACGTCGCCGGTCGCCACATCGCCGAGGAACGCGCCGAGACGATTTGGCTCGAGCACGGGGACACCCGTGCCTACGCGATCGAACTTTCCGTGCTTGCCGGGGCCGGGGATCTCGACGCCCTCGCGGGTCGCATCGCGGGCATCCAACCCCCGATCGAGGAGATGATCGAGCCCACCGGCCGTTGGCCGCGATTGCGGGACTAGCGTCGCGGCGTCAGACGGTCCGCGTCACCTTCTCGAGGTGCGGTGGATTGTCCGGGTCGAGCCCACGGGCGGCGG
>JBHICL010000057.1:0-11710 GCA_046759605.1 Alphaproteobacteria bacterium
GCCGCCGCCTCGCGTCCGTCTCGTATCGCCCAGACGACCAGGCTCGCCCCGCGGATGACGTCGCCGCCCGCGAACACGCCGTCGAGGCCCGTCATCATGGTGCCATAGTCGACCTTGAGCGTTCCCCAGCGGGTCACCGGCAAGTCCGGCTCGCCGAACAGGCTCGGCAGGTCCTCGGGGTCGAAGCCCACGGCCTTGATGACCAGGTCCGCATCCAACGTGAAGTGCGAACCCTCTATCGGCTCCGGCGCCTGACGGCCGGAGGCGTCCGGCAAGCCGAGGCGCATCCTGCGGGCGCGGACCGCCCGGACGTCGTCGTCGCCGAGAAACGCCTCGGGCGCCGATCGCCAGACGAACTCGACGCCCTCCTCCTCGGCGTGCTGAACCTCCCGCCGCGAGCCCGGCATGTTCTCGCGGTCGCGCCGGTAGAGGCATTTGACCGAGCGCGCCCCTTGACGGACGGCGGTACGCACGCAGTCCATGGCCGTGTCCCCGGCGCCGATCACGACGACGTTCTTTCCCGCCGCGTCAAGGGTGCCATCGTCGAAATCGGCGACCGCGTCGCCAAGTCCCTTGCGGTTCGACGCCGTGAGGAATTCCATCGCCTGAAAGATCCTGCCGAGGCCCACGCCCGGAACCTGTATGTCACGGGCCTGATAGACACCGCTGGCAAGCAGGACGGCGTCGTGGCGCTCGCGAAGCTCGGCCAGGGTGACGTCGCGACCCACCTCGCAATTGAGCCGAAACCTGATCCCCCCCTCCTCGAGGAGCTTCCAGCGCCGGAGCACCACCTCCTTCTCGAGCTTGAAGTTGGGGATGCCATAGATCAGCAGTCCGCCGACGCGATCGTAGCGGTCGTAGACCTGAACCTGGTAGCCGCGGCGCCGCAGCATTTCCGCCGCGGCCAGTCCGCCGGGGCCGGCGCCGACGATGCCTACCGATTGCTCGCGCTCGCGCCGTGGCCGGATTGGCTCGATCCATCCGTTTTCGAAAGCGGTCTCGGTGATATAGGTCTCGATGGTGCCGATGGTGACCGTGCCATGACCCGCCGTCTCGATCACGCAATTGCCTTCGCATAAACGGTCCTGGGGGCAGATGCGACCACACACTTCAGGGAAGTTGTTCGTCGCCGACGCCACCTCGTACGCCTCGGCGAGCCGGCCTTCCGCGGTCAGCTTGAGCCAGTCGGGGATGTTGTTGTGCAGAGGACAATGGACCTGGCAAAATGGAATCCCACACTGCGAGCAACGCGCGGCCTGCTCCGCCGCCCTTTTCTCGGCGAAGCGCGCGTATATCTCCTGCCAGCTCTTGCGGCGTTCATCCGGCGCGGCCTTGTCCGGCATCCGCCGGACCACGTCGACGAAACGCAGCATGCTGTTTGCCATGGCCCGCGCCTTTCCTCCCTCGCAACTGGTGCGACAGCGGGCTTCGAGGCTCTTCCCTGGCCTCTTCCCCGCCTGGTCGCTCATCGACCTGCGATCTGCGCGCGACATGCATATACTGCAAAATCGGCGGGCTGGCGAGGAAAATCAGGCCGATAAGTCAGTCTCTATGACGTAATTGAGGTGGTGGCCTCGGACCGCAGTCAAGATATTGGGCCAGGCTATCGCAAAAACCGAGAATTAGTCTTGTTTTGGGACTAATATTGATGCCGTCGGGCGCCGGCCTGGGTGATATAAGGCTTGCCCAACCAAACAGGCCAGAAAGACGAACCAGGTGCCGCTCCTCCAGATCGTCGTCCTCTCGATTGTGCAGGGGATCACCGAGTTCCTGCCCGTCAGCTCCTCCGGACATCTTATCGCCACCGCGAAGTTCTTCGGACGGGACCAGGGGCTCGTCATCGACGTGGCCGTCCACGTGGGCACGCTGGGGGCTGTGTTGTCGTATTTCTGGCGGGACCTCTACGCCATGGGCTCGGGCATGGTCCACCTCGCCCTCGGCCGGGTTTCGGACGGCGCCCGGCTCGCTCTCTATGTGCTCGCCGGGACCGTGCCCGTGTTCGTGTTCGGCTTCCTCTTCCGAGACCTCGTCGGTACCGCGTTCCGATCCGTCGAGCTCGTCGCCTGGACGACGATCGGCTTCGGTATCGTTCTCTACCTGGCCGACCGCTTCGGCATGACGCTCAACCGGATCGAGCACCTGAGGCTCAGCCATGTCCTGTTCATCGGACTGGCACAGGTGCTGGCCCTGATACCGGGGACAAGCCGGTCCGGGATCACCATGACCGCGGGTCGCATCATGGGGTACGAGCGTCGGGATGCGGCACGGTTTTCAATGCTTCTGTCCATCCCCGCCATTGCCGGCGCCGGCGCATTGCTCGGCGCCGAGGTCTACGCTGCGGGCGATTGGGAATTGGGCCGCGACGCGCTTCTGGCCGCCGCGCTTTCATTCCTCGCCGCCCTCGGCGCCATCGCTTCTCTCATGCGCTGGCTCCGGTCGGCCGGCTTTACGCCGTTCGTCATCTATCGCCTGGGGTTCGGCGCTTTGCTGCTCGTCTTCGCGCGGTCCCTCGGCTAGGCCAGCCGCACGCGGCCGACCCGGCCACCGGGGCGGTAGCGGTCGAGATAGGTCGGCAGAATGGTCTCGGCCGGGGTCGGCGTTATGCCCAGCTCGGCGAGGGTGTGCGCGTCATCCGCGACGATGTTGTCCGCGCGAAGCTGTCTCAGCTGGTCGCGGGTGAGGAGCGGTCGCGGCGCGCGCTCGAGGAACCACGCCTGCAGGAACCCGATGAGAAATGGAACCGGGACCAGCAGCCGACGGCGTCTGATCTGTTCCAGCGTCAGCCGCATGAGCTCGGCGAAACTGTAGACCCGCGGTCCGCCGAGCTCGTAGGCCAGGCCGGCCGTGGCCGGATCATCCAGCACCGCCAGAACGGCCGCTGCCACGTCACCTACGTAGACCGGCTGGAAACGGGTCGTGCCGCCGCCATAGAGGGGCAAAGCCGGCAGCAGCCTTGCAAGGGCGGCAAAGCGGTTGAAGAAGCCGTCCTCCGGCCCGAAGACGATCGACGGCCGCAGGATGGTGGCCGTCGGGAAGGCCTTCATCACGGCCGCCTCGCCTGCGGCCTTGGACCGCGCGTACGCCGACGCCGACTGCGGTCCCGCTCCGATCGCGGACAGGTGCACGAGGCGCGACGCCCCCGCGTCCCGGGCCGCGCGGGCGACGGCGCGGGCCCCCTCCTCGTGGACCGCCTTGAACGTCTGGCGCCCCGTCTCGTAAAGAACGCCGACGAGATTGATGACCGCGTCGGCGCCGAGCACGGCCCGCCGGACCGACTCTTCTGCCCGCAGGTTCGCGCGAACCGGCGTGATCTGGCCCACGTCTCCGAGAGGCCGCAGGAACTTGGCTCCTTCCGGGTCGCGCACGGCAACCGTTACCACCACGCCCCTGTCGGCGAGGCGTTCGACGATATACCTGCCGATGAAACCGGACCCGCCGAAGATCGTCACACGACTGAACGCCATCGCGGCTCCCTCCAATACCGTCATGGCCTGCTTCGGCGCCAGGGTCTGTGTATACCGCCCGCGCACCTCTGCCAAGCGGCGCATCCGGTGCCCGCCGGTTGACAAGCGAGATGGGCGAGGTTAGCTGTGCCGCCGCCGTTCCGCGCCCCGCTTCGGGCGTGGAGGCGCCGGAGGATCGAAGGGGGCTCGGTTGGATATCCATCTACACAATGGCGACCTGCCGGCCGGCCTGGATTTGGGCGATTCGGTTGCCGTCGACACCGAGACGATGGGTCTCAACCTGGCGCGCGACCGCCTGTGCCTGGCCCAGCTTTCCGATGGCACGGGCGTGGTGCATCTGGTGCAGTTCGAGCGCGACCGGTACGAGGCGCCCCGCCTCGCGGCGCTTCTGTCCGACCCCGCCATCCTCAAGATCTTCCACTATGCCCGCTTCGACCTGGCGGTCCTGCGGCGCCATCTCGGCGTCGTGTGCCGGCCGGTGTTCTGTACCAAGATCGCTTCGCGCCTGGCGCGCACCTATACGGATCGTCACGGCCTCCGGGACCTGTGCCGGGAACTTCTCGGTGTGGATCTCTCGAAGCAGCAGCAGTCGTCGGACTGGGGCACGCCGGAGCTCACTCAGGAGCAGCTCGACTATGCCGCATCGGACGTACTTTTTCTGCACGACCTGAAGGTCAAGCTCGAGGAGATGCTGGACCGCGTGGACCGTACGGAGCTGGCGCACGCCGTTTTCGAGTTCCTGCCGACCCGCGCCGAGCTCGACCTCGCCGGCTGGGCCGACGTAGACCTTTTCTCACATGCCTGACGGCGGATGTACCGACGCACCCTTCGTTGACGGCGCACCCACCGCTCGGCATACTCAACCTTCTGATTCGCGGGGCTTTATCCGCTTTTGTCGAAACTTCTCGGGGGCAGTCGGCAAGCGGTCATGACCGTTCGCACAACGGCACTTGTCAAGGATCGTCGGACGCCTGAGGACGACGTCGGCGCCGCGCGCAGAGTTTTGCGTAATGAAGCCGCCGCGCTCGAGACGGTGGCCCGGTCGCTCGATGGGAGCTTCATCGAGGCCCTGGATCTGCTGGCTCGGACCCGAGGTCGCACAATTGTCACAGGCATGGGCAAGAGCGGCCACGTCGCTCGAAAGATCGCCGCGACCCTGGCCTCGACCGGAACGCCGGCGGTCTATGTCCACCCGGCGGAGGCCAGTCATGGCGATCTCGGCATGATCGCGCCCGAAGACGTCGTCCTGGCCCTCAGCAACTCCGGCGAAACTTCCGAGCTCAGCGACCTTGTGGGGTATTGCAAGCGCTTCGAGATTCCGCTCATCGCGATGACCGGCCGCAAGGAGAGCACTATCGGCGAGATGGCCGACTGCGCCCTGGTGCTACCGGCGCTTGCCGAGGCCTGCCCGATGGGCCTGGCGCCCACGACGTCGACGACCGCGATGATGGCGCTCGGGGATGCCATTGCGGTCGCCCTACTCGGGCGTCGCGGCTTCACGAGGGAGGATTTCCAGGTGCTGCACCCGGGGGGCCGGCTGGGGCAGATGCTCCTGCGTGTCGACGATGTGATGGCGACCGGCGACGACATGCCCCTGGTGGCGCCCGATGCCAGCATGTCCGAGGCGCTCGTGGCGATGACGGCAAAATGCAAGGGCTGCGTGGGTGTGGTCGACGCCGGCGGCATTCTCGTGGGCATCATCACGGACGGAGACTTGCGGCGGCATATGTCTTCGGACTTGCTGAAATCGACGGCTCGGGACATCATGACCCCGTCTCCACATACGATCCGCAGCCGGGCATTGGCCGCGGAAGCGCTGGGCCTGATGAACGCCCGTCGGATAACAAGCCTGTTCATCGTCGAAGACGGCAGGCCGACGGGCATCATACATATGCACGACTGCCTTAGGGCAGGGATCGCGTGACGAATGGCGCAGCGAGCCGACTTTCCCATCGATGTGCGGACCCCCGAGGACCCGAGGCGCCTGAGGAGCTACCTGGCCTCGCGACAACGTCGGTCCTCGGACTTTCGCCGGAGTCGCGTGGTTTCCATGATGCGGGTGCTCTTTCCGGTGGTCGCGGTCGGGCTTCTGGTGCTGGTTGCCGCGTGGCCGCGGCTCGTGCCCGATGACTCGCGTTTCCGCCTGGAGGGCACCGCCGTCGGTCCCGCCGGTGGCAACAAGCCTCAGGTGTTGAACCCACGTCTTCAGGGCGTCGACGACAACGAGCGACCCTTCCAGATCTCCGCCGACAAGGGCTCGCGCATCGGCGGAGTGGATGGCCAGGAGCTATACCAGCTCGATCAGCCGAAGGCCGACATCACCCTGGGTGACGGCTCGTGGGTTGCCCTGACGGCCAAGGACGGCCTCTACCGGCGTGTGGACCGGGTTTTGCGATTGAGAGGCGAGGTGAGTCTGTTTCACGATTCGGGCACCGAATTCGTCACCGAAACCGCGCTTGTCGATCTGGCCGGGCGTGCGGCGGAGGGTGACGAGCGGGTCCGTGGCCACGGCCCGTTCGGCCTCCTCGAGTCCGAGGGCTTCCGGATTCTCGAGGAAGGCGACCGCGTCGTCTTCACCGGCAGAAGCAGGCTGACGCTTTTCCGGTCGGACGGGCGGACCGGATTCTGAGATGGAGCTGAACCGACCGGCCTTCCTCTTCGCCACGCTGGTGGGCGGCGTCGTGATGGCGACGGGGGCGCAGTCCCAGACCCTGGGCTTCAGCAGGATGACGAGCGCGCCCATCGAGATCGAGGCCGATGAGGGGATCGAGTGGCATCGAGCCAATCAGCTGTACGTCGCCCGGGGGAACGCCAAGGCAAGCCAAGGTGTCGTGACCGTCGAGGCCGACAGCCTGACCGCCTTCTATCGCGTCACATCGGCGGGCGATAGCGAGATCTTCCGCATCGATGCCGATGGCAGCGTTCGCATCAGCTCCGCCGAAGAGGTCGCCACCGCGGACAAGGCGGTCTATGACGTCGACAAAGGCATCCTGGTGCTCACCGGCGACGAGATCCAGCTCGACACCAAGGACAGCACGATCACGGCCGAGGACAGCCTCGAGTATTACGAGCAGACCCAGCTGGCCGTGGCGCGTGGCAATGCGGTCGCCTCACAGCCGGATCGCCGGGTTCAGGCGGACGTGTTGATGGCCCACTTCGCCGAGCAGGAGGGAGCCGAGCGCGGATCCAAGGTGGATCGCATCGAGGCCGTCGGTAACGTCGTGATCTGGACGCCCACGGATCTGGTGCAGGCGTCTCGAGGTGAGTATAGGATCGACGAGGGCATTGCCACGCTCAACGGCGCGGTGCGGATCACGCGGGGCGAGAACCAGCTCAATGGCGAGTTCGCCGAGGTCGATTTGAACACGGGGATCAGCCGCCTGCTTGGTGGCTCCCCGACATCGGGAAAGTCGCGCGTGCGCGGTTTGATCGTGCCCAGCGCCAAAGACTCGCTCATAGGGAATCCTGGCGGCTGACATGCAAGAAGCGACCAGTCAACCTCAAGCGCCCATCCGTCCCGGTGAAGGTACGCATGAGCTCCGCCTCGTGGAGAAGAGGGGCGGGCTCGTCACCCGCAGCCTGGCGAAGCGCTTTCGAAAGCGCCCGGTCGTCCGCGACGTGACGCTGTCGGTTGAGAGAGGCGAGGCGGTCGGACTGCTCGGGCCCAACGGCGCCGGCAAGACCACTTGCTTCTACATGATCACCGGCCTCATCTCGCCCGACGCGGGCTCCATCATTCTCGATCACCACGATGTCACCGACCTGCCGATGTACCGCCGCGCCAGGCTGGGCATCGGCTACCTGCCGCAGGAGCCTTCGATCTTCCGGGGCCTGACGGTGGAGAAGAACATCCGCGCGGTTCTGGAGGTCGTCGAGCCCCGGCGAGACCGGCGCGAGGCGATGCTTGACGAGCTGCTGGCCGAGTTTTCGATCAGCCATCTTCGCCGCACACCGTCCCTGGCGCTCTCGGGCGGCGAGCGGCGTCGTGTGGAGATTGCCCGGTCGCTTGCAAGCCAGCCGCACTTCATCCTGTTGGACGAGCCGCTCGTCGGCATTGACCCGATCGCGATGGCGGACATCCGGGACCTGGTCAGCCACCTCAAGGACCGCGGCATCGGCGTGCTTATTACCGACCACAACGTGCGTGAGACTTTGGATATCGTGGATCGCGCCTACATATTACATGATGGCATGGTGTTGATGAGTGGCAGGCCCTCGGAGATCGTCGCGCACGAGGACGTGCGGCGCGTTTACCTGGGCGAAAGGTTCAGTTTGTAAAAAAGCGACAGTCATGGCGCTCACCCAACGTCTGGATCTTCGCCAGTCGCAAACTCTGGTAATGACCCCGCAGCTGCAGCAGGCGATCAAGCTGCTGCAGATGTCCAACCTGGAGCTGACGGCATACGTCGAGAGCGAGCTGGAGCAGAACCCGCTCTTGGAGCGGGACGAAGGCGGCGCCCTGGCCGAGGAGGGACCGGACCGGGGTGGTGAGTCGGGGGAGCCTTCCAGCCTCGTGGACGGCGGCGAGACATCCCCCGACCACGACAACCTCTGGACGAACGATGGACCTTCCGACGGCATCGCGCCCTCGGACGGCTCGCTCACCGATTGGCGCGGTGGCGGCGCCCCGGCGGAAGACGGGCCAAGTCTCGAGAACACCCTGAGCAGCGGGATCTCGTTGCGTGACCATCTGTTGGGCCAGCTCAACGTCGAGGTCGAAGACCGCGTCGAGCGAATGATCGGCGTCCTGTTGATCGACATGCTCGACGAGGCGGGTTACTTGCCGGCCGATCTCTCTTCCGTGGCCGAGCGTCTGGGCTGCGAGCTTTCGCGCGTGGAGGCAACACTCGAGTGCCTGCAACGCTTCGACCCCACAGGCATCTTCGCCCGCGATCTGGCCGAGTGCCTGGCGCTGCAGCTTCGCGAGCGCGACCGCCTGGATCCGGCCATGCAGGCGCTCCTGGAACACCTGGACCTGCTCGCGAAGCGAGACGCCGCCGCGCTCATGCGCGTCTGTGGCGTCGACGCCGACGACCTTCAGGACATGGCGGCAGAGCTCAAGTCCCTCGACCCCAAACCGGCGACCGCTTTCGACCAGGCGCCGGCACAGCCGGTCACCCCCGATTTGATCATGTCACCGCAACCCGGTGGCAAATGGCTGGTCGAGCTCAACAACGACACCCTGCCGCGGGTTCTCGTGAACACCCGCTATTACGCCGAAGTCTCGGCCAAGGTATCGAGCAGAGCCACGCGCGACTATCTGAGCGAGCACTTCCAGGCGGCGAATTGGTTGGTCCGCTCGCTCCATCAGCGGGCCACCACGATTCTCAAGGTGGCCACGGAGATCGTGCGGCAGCAGGAAGGCTTCTTCGCTCACGGCGTGCACAGGCTCAAGCCGCTCGTGCTCAAGGACATAGCCCAGTCCATCGCAATGCACGAGAGCACGGTCAGCCGGGTCACGGCGAACAAATACATGGTCACGCCACGTGGCATGTTCGAGCTCAAGTACTTCTTCACCAGCGCCATCGCCAGCGCCGGGGGCGGCGATGCGCATTCGGCCGAAGCCGTGCGCTCGCGCATCAGGACGCTGGTTGACCAGGAGAGCCCCGACGACGTGCTTGCCGACGACCGCATCGTGCTCATCCTGCGACAGGACGGGATCGACATCGCGCGACGGACGGTGGCAAAATACCGCGAGGCAATGAAAATACCATCTTCGGTTGAGCGACGCCGCAGGAAGGCCGCTTGCATCCCGCTTTAGGCTTTTATATCAGATGCTTAGGATGGTTTCCCCACCGCGGCGCGGCCTTGCCGGACGAGCGTCGGATAATGTTGACAGTCGTCGCGGCCATAACTAAGTTCCCGGCGCCTTGCGGCGCCAGCGTGATAACGGTCCAGGCCGTCCGCCGCTTCGGATAATTTGTAGCAGGATGCGGCTCCAGCAGAGCATGCAGATCTCCATCACAGGCAAACAGTTCGACGTGGGCGCCAACCTGCGTCAGCACGTCGAGACGGCGCTTTTCGCCATCGTGGAAAAGTACTTCGGGAGCGCCATCGAGGCTCATGTCGTGATCTCGCGCGAGGCCCACTTCTACCGCGCCCACCTCACAGTCCACGTCGGCCGGGGTATCCAAGTCCACGCCCAGGAGGCATCGGATGATGCATATGCGGCCTTCGACGTGGCGGCCGCGCATCTGGGCAAGCGACTGCGCCGTCACAAGCGGCGCCTCAGGGATCATCACAAGTCGCGCAACGGAAACGACGCCGTGGAGGTCTCGAGTTATGTACTGGCTGGGCCCACGGCCTTGGACGGCGACGACGGAGCGTCCAACGACCATCCTGTGGTCATTGCTGAAACCACGACCAACATCGAAAGGTTGTCGGTCTCCGAAGCGGTAATGCGAATGGACCTGGCGGATCTGCCTACTATGATGTTCCGCAACGCCGGACATGGTGGTTTAAACGTGATTTATCGCCGCTCCGACGGCAACATTGGCTGGATCGATCCCCAGGGTGAGTAGAGGCGCGCCGGTCCCGCGTGGCCGGGTTCGGTGTGTTTCTCGGCTCACCGATCTCAAGGACAAAGAGTAAAGTATGGATATTGGCGACCTGCTGAACCCTGATGCCGTGTTGCCGAACTTTCGTTCAACGAGCAAGAAACAGGCACTGCAGGAGTTGGCGCGGGCGGCCGCGGGGCTGACCGGCCAGGACGAACGGAGCATCTTCGACGTGCTGCTCGAACGCGAGCGGCTCGGCACGACCGGCGTCGGCAACGGCATTGCCATCCCGCACGGCAAGCTTCCCGGACTGAGGCAGCTTTACGGCATTTTCGCCAGACTGGACCGTCCGATCGACTTCGAGGCCATAGACGAGCAGCCGGTGGATCTCATCTTCCTCCTGCTCGCTCCAGAGGGCGCGGGCGCCGATCATCTGAAGGCGCTGGCGCGTGTTTCACGTCAGTTGCGCAACGGTACGTACTGCGACAAGCTCCGCGGATCCGACAACCGGGACGCCCTGTACGCGCTGTTGACCGAACCCGCCGAAAATCACGCCGCCTAGCCAATCGAGCTCGCCGGTCCGTGGATACCCCCGTGGCGGTCCGGCGCCGGTTCGGGCCGGCACGGACCTCGCGCCGGCCACGATATCCGCGACCGGGTGCTTCGCGTGACAACGCCACGAGAGGCGGATTGTCCGCCAGCCGAGGGGCGGTGCCGCCGCGTTTCGCCGTTGGGCACGCCGTCGCGACCTGCGACGACATGCGCCCGCTCAGTGAACCGAAAGCGGCTCCAGGTCGTGCTGGCGGACCGTTGCGATTGCTACGTCACGGGTTTCCTCGACCGCGACTTCTTTGCCGTCGGCCGTGTAGATCGCGTAACTTTTGTAGCCGTCGATAACCTTGGGTTTTATGTAGGCAACATCATGCAGCCCAAGGGTAGCAAACTCCAACTGGGTAATGTTCCGCAAGTTTAGGTTCCACTGGGTTACCATAATGGGCTCCCGCCTAGGTTAGTGGAATCCCGCGTCTCTGGCGCGGGTTCAGCCGGTCTCCTCTCGTGGCTCGACCTCGATGGTCTCGGCGCTCTTGCTGCCCGGGGCGGGCGACGTGATCTCGATGTTCCGGACGTTGCGCTGGGGCATCGGCCGGATGAGATCGACGCTCAAGAGCCCATTGTCGAGAACCGCGCCGGCAATCTCTATGCCTTCCGCAAGGACGAAGCTGCGTTGAAATTGCCGGGCTGCTATGCCTCGGTGCAGATAGACGCGGTTGTGGTCGTCTTCTTGTTTGCCGCGAATGCTAAGCTGATTGTCCTCCAGAACCACCTCGAGATCATCTTTGCCGAAACCGGCCACTGCCAGGGTAATACGCAGTCCGCTCTCGCCGATCTGCTCGATGTTGTACGGCGGATAGCCCTCCGCCGAGGCCTTCGATATCCGCTCCAACGTCTGTTCGAACTGATCGAAACCCAGCAGGAGCGGGCTGTTGAGAAGCGACAAGCGGGACATGCGGACTCCTCCCGATGAGCGAGTCGTGCCCATCATGGAAATCCGCCGAAACGCTCCGGAAACCACGATGGACAACTGTCCTTGGGCCCTGGTCACGGCACCCTGTGCGGCGACCCACGGGGCGCCGCCGCACATGCAGATAATTAATCCACCGTTCGCGTCACTTCAAGGTGCATGGTGCGGCGATGGTTGTGTCCTGTTTGGTTAACTGTTTTTCAATCCACCGCGCGCGACTGTGGGCG
>JBHICL010000058.1:0-11641 GCA_046759605.1 Alphaproteobacteria bacterium
CTGAAGAACGGACTCCGAACATGTCGTCCGGTATCTACGACGTTGTCTTCGCCGGCGATCTCGGTGGTCGTGCTCGATCGTCGGCCGCCGAGGCGGCTGAACTTCGCGCCTGCGCCGAGGCCGGCTATCGCACCGCGCTGGTGCATATGGGACCCGATCGAAAGCAGCTTTCGGACGGGCCCACGCGGCACGCGCCGACGACCGAGCTCGTCGATCCGGCGGCAGGCCCCGTCTACGTCCGGCTTCTCGTAGTCTGGGATCCAGCCCGTCTCACGAATGTCGAAGCGCCGCTCGACAGGCTCCGCGCCGACAGGATCATGCTTGTCGTGGACGACCTCGGTGGCGGTCCCGAGGGAGCCAGGAGCTTCGACCCGGGCCTGGTGGAATCTACCGCCGTTGAGCTGTTCGGGGGCTCGCTCGTGTGGGCGCCAACGTCGGACGCGAGCCGGACCTGCCTCGAAACCGCCCGGCCCTCGGCTCCGGTCCTCGAAAGCAACTGGGCCCCGGTCATGGAGCCGTGCGCTCCTGCGTTCGACCGAACGAAGCCCGTGGCCGACGTTCCCGTCATTGGGCGACATATTCCTGGAGAGCCCGGTTGGCAACAACGCGACCACGCGGCTCTCGCAATTTATCCAACCGACGGCACCGCCCGGGTATCGCTTGCCGAGGAGGACGAAAAGCATATCGAGGAAGCTCTGGGCTCGATCCCGGCCCACTGGCGGGTCTCTCGGGCGGACGAGGTGGACACCTGGTCTTTCCTCTCCGCCCTGGACTTTTTCCTCGGCTATGACTTCGAGACCGAGAGCGGCACGCTCCGTCGTGCGGTGGTCGAGGCCGCGTCGTCGGGCTGCGTGGTCATTCTGCCGCCACGTTTTCAGCCAATTTTCCGCGAAGTCGCGCTCTACCGCGAACCACGGGATGTGCTCGACACCGTGCGCGAGCTTTTCGACGACTGGACGCTGTTCGGCCTGCAGTCCGATCTCGGCCGAAAGGCAGCCGCTCGCCTTTTCGGCCCAAAGGCCCGACTCGCGACGATCCAGGGTCTGTTGCGGGAGGTCGAGGCGGATCCACCGACTTCAGCACCGCCGCAGCTGGTCCCCGAGCTTGGCGAGCAGCGGCCCGTCGCCCCGCGGCCGACGATCCTGGAGACCGACATCGCACTGTTGAGCGACTTTCGGGTCTCGGGTGAGGCCGCATGGCGGATCGCTAACGAAGCCCGCATTCAGCACGAAGCCGGCTACGAAACGGCCCTCGTCCACATGGGCGACGCGGCGGCGACCGACCGCGAGACGGTGCATCCGGCGATCGAGGCATGTGTGAGAGACGGCGTCGCCAAGGCCGTCGACCCGGGTCTCACCTTGCTCAAGGTCCGGCTCCTCGTCATACACGCACCGCAGCTCGTGCTGGAGACGACGCCCAAGACCGTTCCCCACGTGTTGGCGGAGTGCGTGGTCGTGGTCGCGGACCGACCACCGGGCTCGCTCCGCCCGCCGACATCGCCGGAGGCCGGTGCGGAGGGCGAGGATCCGCCGCCGGATACCCATGGTTACGTTGCGGCGGAAAAGGATGCCTGCTTCCGCGCATATTTTGGCGGCAATGTTCAATGGGCCGCCGTGGACCGCCGCGTACGCCAGGCGTTACAGGATTCCGGAGCGGAGCTGACCCTGCTCGGCGAGGACTGGCAGCCCTCCGTGGCCATGGCCCGGTGGCGGCACCGCGCAAGCCGGCGCCGTCAGGTGCCGGTGGTTGGCCGGGCGAGCCTCGCCGGCCCTTCTCAATGGCCTGCAAGCCCCGAGGATCTCCATGCGGTTTATCCTGCAAGGGACGATCTTCGTGTCCGGGCTCTCGGCTACGAGAGGCTCGAGGAGACGCCGGCGGGTCCGATACCGCGAGAGTGGGAGTCACTGCAAGTCGACGAGATCGATCTCGGCAAGTTCGTCGAGGGTCTGGATTTCTTCGTCTATTATCCAGGCGAGGACGTCGATGAGGTTCCCATCCACGCGATCATCGAGGCAATGTCGCGTGGCGTGGTCACGTTGCTGCCGCGCTCGCTCCGGCAAGACCTCGGGGATGGGCCGGTCTACTTGGAGCCCGAGGGCGCGCGGACGACGATCGAGAAGCTGTTTCACGACGACCAAGCCTACCGCGGACAGGCCGTCTCCGCCGCGCAGCACGCGCGCAGGACGTTTGGCGCCGAGGTCCACCGCGTGCGGTTGGAGCGGCTGATCGGCGAACCACGGCCCTTCACCCGTAAATCCACCCGCCATACGGCCGCGCCGCGACGAGCGCTGTTCGTAAGCTCGAACGGCGTTGGTCTCGGCCACTTGACGCGGCTCCTGGCGCTCGCACGCCGAATGCCGGCGACCGTGGAGCCGGTGTTCGCCACCATGAGCCAGGCGCTGAAGATCATCGAGCACCACGGGTTTCCTGCCGAGTTCCTGCCGTACCACGACTACGCGGGCTGCGATGCCGACGGCTGGAACGCGTGGCTCGAGCTTCAGCTCGACGAGATCATCGACTACTGTGGCGCCGCGGCGGTCATCTACGACGGCCCCCACCCGCACAGCGGACTGATACGCGCCGTGGGGCCGAGGCCGGACTGCCGCCTGATCTGGATCCGCCAGGGTATGTGGCGAGCCGACCAGCTCAACCGGCCGATGATCGAGCAGCAGAAGCACTTCGACCTGATCGTCGAGCCGGGTGACATCGCGGAAGAGCGAGACACAGGCGTCACGGCCGCATACCGACACCTGGTCCTCAACGTGCCGCCCGTGCGGCTGCTCGACGAGGAAGAGCTGCTGAGCCGCGAGGCGGCGGCCGAGGCGCTGGATCTCGACCCGAACAGGCCCGCGGTGCTCATCCAGCTGGGCGCCGGATCCAACCGCGACGTTCAGGCGCTGACCGACGACGTCCTCGACGCCCTGTCCAGCCACCCCGAGATCCAGCCCGTGATCGCCGAATGGCTCATCGCTCCGCGGCAATTGGATCTCTGGCCCGGCGTGCGGCGAATCAGGGGCTATCCCATCTGCCGCTATTACCCGGCTTTCGACTTCACGATCAGCGCCGCCGGTTACAACGCCTTCAACGAGCTCATCAGCTTTGCCGTACCCACGATCTTCGTCGCCAACGCCAACCCGGTCATGGACGACCAGTGTGCCCGCGCGGACTTTGCGACCGAGCAGGGTGCGGCGTTCTCGGTAAGCGAGCGGGAGCCGCTTCAGCGCCAGCTCCAGCCCCACATCGAGGCCCTCCTCGACGACCGCGCCAGATGGCAGGTTCAGCTCAACTGCCGGCGCATCGCCCTGCCGAACGGCGCCGATGACGCCGTCGCCGCAATCCTCGAGCACGTCTTTTGACGAGGGAGCAATGACGCGGACGAACGACCAGCCCGCCGTCAGCGCCCGGGACAGAGAGACCCGGCGGCTGCACAACCAGATCGAAAATCAGGCGCGCCACATAGAGACGGTCGAGCATCGGCTGCGAGAGGCGCTGGGGGAGATGGGCGTGGCCAGCAATACAGTCGAGATCCTCGACGCGATGCCGAGGCGGCCAACATCGGCCGACGTCCGTCACCCGTCTGTCCCGCGCACCGAGCCACGCGAGCTTCGCTCATGGCGACCGCCCGCGCCGGTACCGTCGGAGACGGCGAACCGGCCGTGGTGGCCCAGCGCCCGCATCGCCCCACCGCCTCTCCAGCCCACCCCGGGGTGGGGTTGCTACACATTGAGAGGCAGGGTCGGAAAGGTCCTCGGTATCTCGGTCTACGGTATGGAGCGCGAGCAGCTCGCGAGTGTCGTCGAGCTCGTCGCGCGCCAACAGCGCAAAGCGCGCGATTTCATTCCCGTATTTCTCACCAGCTCGATGGACCTCGAGCTGTTTCGCGCCCACGGCTTCGTGTTCGAGTATTTGCCCGCGGCGGATGCGCATCGCGTCCATTCGAGCTCGATGAGTTGGGAGGACTACGTCGCCCGGCGGCTGGAGCTCGTAAGCCGCAAGTGGAACATCACCCGCGTGATCTGCTTCGGACCCCAGGCCATCGGCTCCTGGTAGCCCCTTCGGGTCGCGGCGCACCGAACCGCGGCATTATCGCAGCATTGTCACACCAGCCCGCCCGGTCGGTTGGATACGGTTTTTGCGCCAAGACGCGGGGAGTTGCTGAGAATGAAGAGAAGCCGACGCAGGTTTGCCAAGCTTCTATTGACGCTGGTCGTGCTGCTGGTCCCAGCGGCCGGGGAGCTTGCGCTCGCGCAGGACGAGCCGGAAAACGTCGTCAAGTACCGCAAGGCGTTGATGCGGGCCCAGGGCGCCTATCTCGGCGCCATATCGGGCGTCGCCAGGGGTGAGGTGGGCTATCTGGACCACGTGGCCGGTCACGCCCGCGCGCTTCAGGAGCTCGCGCGCCTCATTCCCCAGCTATTTCCCGAAGGAACGGGACCGGACAGCGTCGACACGGACGCCTTGCCCAGCATCTGGGAGAATCAGACAGACTTCGAGGCCAAGGCCGATCAACTGGAGGCGGAAGCCGGAAAGTTGGTCAAGGTCGCGGCCACCGGCGACAGCGTCGCCATTGCCAAGCAAATGGCCAACCTGGGCAGGAACGGCTGCGGTGCCTGCCACAACGACTACCGCAAGCGACAGAACTAGATCCCCCGAACCCCGGCGTCGTCCCCGCCACGGTCGCGCCCCGGGCGATCGCGGACCGTTCGACGCCGAATTGAACTGCCCGGCGCGGCTATCGTATCTTCCCGGATGCCGGCGCGAGGCGCCGCGCCGCCCTATGCGTGCCACGGGACATCCGAAGCCATGGACGCCATCGAAGCTCTGACGACGCGCGCCTCGGCCCTCAAGCTCACCGATCCGGCGCCCCCGGACGACGCCATGGAGATAATGCTCAGCGCGGCCGCGCGGGCACCGGACCACGGCAAGCTGCGACCCTGGCGGTTCATCCTGATCCGCGGCGATGCGCGCCGCCGCCTCGGCGACGTTATGGCTGCGAGGCTTGCGGCACGCCAGCCCGAAACGCCGGAAGCCGCGATCGAGAACGAGCGCTCGAAACCCTTGCGGGCGCCGTTGATCGTCGTGGTGGCGACCGAGCTCACGCCGAACCATCCGAAGATCCCCGAGGTCGAGCAGCTGGTGTCCGCGGCCTGCGCGGCGCAAAACGTGATGCTTGCGGCGCATGCGATGGGCTATGGAGCGATGTGGAAGACCGGCGCGGCCGCCTATGACGACGAAGTGAAAAGAACCCTCCGTCTCGAACCCCACGACCATATCGTCGGTTTCCTCTATCTCGGCACGATGGAGATGGCGGATCAGGGCAAGATCGAGCGCCCGCACTTCAGCACGTTCGTGCGGCACTGGTCGGCGGCCGAGACCTAGCCCGGGCGCGGGCGCCAACGATATCTCGCATGGGACAGGCCCGACATATCCGGCTCCGGGGTCGAGCCGACGATTGTGTCGGCGACGACCTTTCCCGAGCCGCACGCCAGGGTCCACCCCATATGTCCGTGCCCGGTGTTCAGGAACAGATTGTCGAACCGGCAGCGGCCCAGCACCGGTGGCCCGTCCGGCGTCATGGGTCTCAGGCAAGACCACAAGCGTATCCGATTGAAGTCCAGACCTCGGCCGAAGAGCTCGCGACCCCGGCGCAGCAGCGGTTCGGCATCACCCATGCAATACGACGTGTCGTAGCCGGCAAACTCCGCGGTCGAGGTCAGTCTGAGGCTATTGCCCAAGGGGGAGTAACCCACGAGACCATCCTGGTCGGCCCCGCCCATGGCGGGGGCCAGCTCCGGGTTCGTGATCGGCACCGTGACGGAATAGCCCTTGACCGGGTAGATCGGCAGCCTGAGCCCGGCGGAGCGCGCGACGATCGGGCTATAGCTGCCCAGCGCCAGTACGAAAGCATCTCCCGAAATCGGGCCCGTGTCGGTCATCACCGCAGCGATTCGGCCGCCGCGCCGATCCAGGGACCGGATCCGGGTTCCAAGCCGGAACCCGACCCCGTGCTCGCGACACCATTCGGCAAGCTTCATCGTGAACGCGTGGCAGTCACCGCTCTCATCGGTGGGACAATGGACGGCGCCGGCCAGGCTCGAGCGGATCGGCGCGAGCGCCGGCTCCACGGCAACGCATCCGTCGGGGTCCAGGATCTCCACCTCGTGACCCCAATCGCGCACCTTTGCCATCTCACCCACGGCACGTTCGAAGTTCGCCGCATTCCTGTAGAAATAGAGGACGCCGCGCCGCGAGCGGTGAAACCGGATGGCGGTCTCGCGGACGAGCTCCGCGAGGCGGTGCTGGCTGTACCGGGCCAGGCGGTACATGACCTCGGCGGCGGCTTCGGCACGCGATCGCGTGCAGCGGCTGAGAAACCGAACACCCCAGGGCCACAGTCTGGGATCGTGCGGCCGGCTCAGCCTGAGAGGACCGTCCCGTTTCAGGAGTGAGAGGAGCAGCGTCCTCGGCGCCTCGGGCGTGGCCCACACGAAGGGATGCCCCACCGCGATCAGTCCGGCGTTGGCGAAGCTGGTCTCCCTCGCGGGCTCGCGCTGCCGGTCGACGACGATCACCGTGCAGCCAGCCTTGGCGAGGTAGTACGCGGTGGTGACGCCGATGACCCCGCTGCCGAGAACGACGACTTTCAACGGCACCTCCGGTCATTATGCGAGCGCGGATCGGTCGCCTGCATCGCGCAGTCCTAACCGTACCAGGATGGCGCACCGCGGCCCGGACCGTCCGCGGCGGCCGATGGTCGCGGACCACGTGCGGGGTCCGCATTATTATGTGGCCAAACCCTTCGAAATGCCCGGGCGCTGTCTACGGCCGGTCAGCGCGACGTAATGCGTCCGCGCCAACAAGGTATCATACGCGTCAAAGTGGCTACTGGCGCCATCCCGCGGAAGCCAGTCGGTCGCCAGTGGGGGTCCAAGTACAGCGCTTCCCTCGGATGGGGACCCGCACCTCCCTCGATTGGACGAAGTAGCTTTACCTCTTTTGCCCCTCATTCGACGCATAACTCGTGGAAAATTACTCCTAACGACATAGTACGAGTGAGTAATTCTTTAATCCGTCGGAGGAGTTTGAAGCTGAAATGGCTTTGGATATGATCTTGATACTGAATCAAGAGGGGTAAGGAATTACACCCATTTATAACGTTCTGTCCAAAATTTAGAAAAAACAAACAACGGTATGAGTATCCGCGCGGAAGCTCGGAGGCGAGAGGATGACAGAAAAAACGAGAACATTTTTGGTAGGCCGAAACAAACTGTTCCGAGAAGGTCTCAAAAGCCTTCTCAGCGGATCCCAATTCGAGGTAGTCGGTGAGGCCGACGACGTTGGCCAGACCCACTCGAAGATTCGCGAAGACGAGATGCCCGAGGTGGTCCTGTTGGATTTCTCGGCCGAGCCCGAACATGCCGCCGACGATCTGGCGCACCTTCGTACAGTCCTGTCCGAGGCGCAGATCGTCGTTCTGACCGAGACCCTTTGCTCTCAGACCCTTGCCGCCTGCCTGGCCGCCGGCGCCCATGGATACCTGATCAAGGACATATCGGTCGACGCGTTGCTGCAGTCGCTTCGCCTGGTGATGTTGGGTGAGAAGGTCTTTCCGACGCATCTCGCGGCGCTCCTCGTCAACGGCATGGCCAGCACGGCGCCCGCCCGCATCGCGACCGCCAATTCGCATGGTCTTTCCGAGCGCGAGGTTCAGATCCTGCAGTGCTTGGTCCAGGGCGACTCCAACAAGATGATCGCCAACCGGCTCAACATTACCGAGGCGACCGTGAAGGTCCACATGAAGAGCCTGTTGCGCAAGATCAACGCGAGCAACCGGACCCAGGCCGCGATCTGGGCCTTGAACAATGGCTTGGGCGCCAGCATGAACCCGACCGAGGCCGCGGAGTAATCCTCCTCGGCCTCCGGGTCCTCAGTGCGGCCTTTGACTGTCCCCGAGTGAGCTGTCGCGCCACTGCTGGCGCGCCATGAATACGCCCGCCTCGGTTCGGTTGCGGAAGTGCAGTTTGCCCAGCACGCTCCTCACGAGCGACTTGGCCTGAGCCTCCGACACACCCATGGTTCGAGCAATGTCGCGATTGCGTCGGCCCACGGACAACTCGCGCAGCACCTGAAGCTCCCCGTCGCTCAGACGCTGCACGAGGTTGAGCCGGAGCTCGTCCAAACCGAAACTGGCGCCCAGCTCGGGCGGCATCAGGGTGTAGCCGCTCTTGCTGAGCTGGATCACGTCGGAGAGATGCTCGAGGGTGAGGTCCGTGAACAGCCATGAGTCGGCCAAGTGGAGCGTCCCCGCGGCCTCCAACAGTCTGTCGCTCGTGAGCGCCACGATGACGCGGGCGCGCCGCGATATTTGAACATATGCGTTGGCGCCGGACTCTCGCAGCTTTTGCAGCGACGCGTACCAGGCGATCAGATAATCCGTTCGACGAATGTCGTTCGGCGAAACCAGGCTCAGATCATCGACGACGTCGATTTCCAGATTCGGTATTTGGCGTAAAATTTCGAGAAGACTCGCGCGCTCCGAGCCCTCGCTAACAGCGACGAGCAAGCGTGCGAACTTCCGCGGTTCTGCGTAATCCCCAACCTGCATTAGAACGCCCCCACAGTTGCCGGGGGCCTGGTGCCACAACAGAGCGAGCACGCCTGGCGATGATCGACAGGCCATATGGTACAAATTCGATCACTTGAAGACAGCCATGTTGGTATGTCTCGTGCGGCAGCCACGCCCCAGTTTCTGAGCTCCCTTAGCCACTTCTATTTTTTGGTGGCTTATTCCTTGATCTTATTATGTCGTGAATTCTATCCCGAATGGGCTGCACCATATAACGCGCTCAAGAACTACGTTTCGTGTAAAAGCTGTTAACCCGCCCGTCTGACGCTATCTCGTAAGGGCTAATACCAAAAGCGTCGGCGCGCTCCGGTGGAGCCGTGGCCGGAACATCCTCCCATCACCGTGCAGGAATTCCGCGCGACAGCTACCCCGAATGGTGTGAGCCGCGTCGATACGAAATCCCGAGGGATTCCCATCGAAGCCTAAAGTTGACCGGGAGATGGCGGAGCCATCTCCCGGCATCGCAGGGATGAGTGATGTATGGGCGCATCGGCTGCGAGGGGGAACACCGAGCACCCTTACATGGAAAAGATTACAGGATGGGGGTAATCGCAAGTGTGGAACTTTCGCATAGCGGTTAGGAAAGGAGGTGGTGCCACTCTTCGCCAAAGTGGTGGCGCCCCGCCGGCGCCGGGACGGGCCGACGGCCGACGGGCCGCCCAGACCCTCTCTCGACATGTGCGCGTCCTGCTTGACGAATGTTGCATACGCACTTATCGTCCGGTAACGCTTCTGCAACAACAGCCCGAACACAACACGGAGCGCTCCGGTTATTGCCTGTCGATTCTCCTGAGGCGCTCCTCGCGCCGCCCGCCGCGGTGCCATGCGCATCATGACAATATTCGGCACGCGCCCCGAGGCCATAAAGATGGCGCCGGTGGTCAAGCGCATTGCCGCGGCCTCGGACTGCACGCCGATCGTCTGCGTGACCGGCCAACATCGCCGGATGCTGGACCAGGTGCTGACTTTCTTCGAGGTTCGGCCCGACTATGACCTGGACGTCATGTCGCCGGCGCAACGATTGAACCGCCTGTCGTCGAAAATCCTCGAACGCATGGATGCGGTCCTGAGCGAAGCGGCGCCGGACCGTGTTCTGGTCCATGGCGACACGACGACGGCGGCGGTCGCCGCCATGGCGGCCTTCCATTGCCGGATACCCGTGGGCCACGTGGAAGCGGGCCTCCGCACCGGGGACCTCACCCAGCCGTGGCCGGAGGAGTACAACCGTCGCGTCGTCGACATCACGAGCGACCTGCTGTTCGCGCCGACCGAGACCGCGCGTCGCAACCTGCTGGCGGAGAACCTGGGGCCCAAGCGCATACCGGTTACGGGAAACACAGTGGTCGATGCCCTATTCGACACGCTCGCGAGAATCGAAGGAGATCGCCGGCTCAAGGCGTCCCTCGCGGCGCGATTCGCTTTTCTCGACACGGGCCGGCGCGTCGTTCTCGTCACCGGCCACCGCCGGGAGAACTTCGGCCCAGGTCTCAGCGACATATGCGCGGCGCTCGCGCGCATCGCCGAACGCGACGACGTCGAGCTGGTCTATCCCGTCCACCTCAACCCGAGCGTCCGCGCGCCCGTCATGACCATGCTCGGCGGACGGCCGCGCATCCACCTCATCGATCCCCTCGACTACGTGCCGTTCGTCTATCTCATGAGCTCGTCGGCACTCATCCTCACCGACTCCGGTGGGATCCAGGAAGAGGCTCCCTCGCTCGGCAAGCCGGTCCTGGTACTGCGGGAGGTCACCGAGCGACCCGAAGCGCTCGCCGCCGGGACGGTCCGTCTCGTTGGCACTGATCCGGACCGGATCGTGGAAGAGGTCTCCCGCCACCTCGACGATCCCGAACTCCTGATCGAGGCCGCGAACAGGACGAACCCGTACGGAGACGGCAAGGCGAGCCACCGCATCGTCGGGGAGATCCTGGGTTGAGCGTGGCGCACGAAACGGCGCTCGTGACGGCGCGCGAAACGTCCCGGGCCGTCGAGGGGTCCCGGGTCCGGACCGTGTGCGTGGTCGGTCTCGGCTATATCGGGCTCCCAACGGCCTCGATGCTCGCCCGCGCTGGCCTCCGGGTCACCGGCGTGGATCTGGATCGGGCCGTGGTGGATGCCGTGAACGCCGGCGAGGCCCGGGGAGAGGAGCACGGCCTCGCCGAGCTGGTGGGCGAGGTCGTCGCCGGCGGGCAATTGCGGGCGACCCCGACTCCCGTTCCCGCCGATGCATTCGTGATCGCCGTCCCGACCCCCTTGCGCAGTGACGGAACCCATGGTCCGGACCTCTCCCGCGTTCGGGCCGCCGGCATCGCGATCGCTCCGTCGCTCAAGCGCGGCGATCTGGTGGTCCTGGAGTCCACCTCCCCGGTGGGCACAACGGCCATGCTCGCCGGCATTCTCGCCGATGCGCGGCCCGATCTCAGCTTTCCACATGAAGCCGGAGAGGGATCCGACATCCGCCTGGCCTATTGCCCGGAGCGTGTCGTGCCTGGCCGCATGCTCCACGAGCTGGTCCACAACGACCGGATCATCGGCGGCATGACCCGGCGGTGCGCGGCGAGCGCTCTGGCGCTCTACGGCGCATTCGCGGAGGGTGAGTGTCGCCTTACCGACGACCGCACGGCCGAGATGGTCAAGCTCGCGGAGAACGCGTTTCGCGACGTGAACCTCGCCTTCGCGAACGAGCTTTCGATGGTTTGCTACGACCTCGGTCTCGACCCATGGCGGGTGATCGAGCTCGCCAATCGGCATCCGCGGGTGTCGATCCTCAACCCCGGCCCGGGCGTCGGCGGCCACTGCGTCGCGGTCGATCCGTGGTTCATCGTCGCGAGCGCTCCGGAGCGCGCCACGCTCGTCCGCACCGCCCGCGAGGTCAATGACGCCAAGGCGCGGTTCGTGGTCGAGCAGGTGCGCGAGGCAGCCCGTGGGATGGAGCGGCCGACGATCGCGTGCCTCGGCCTCGCCTACAAGCCCGACGTGGACGACTTCCGCGACAGTCCGGCGCTGGAGATCGCC
>JBHICL010000059.1:0-11554 GCA_046759605.1 Alphaproteobacteria bacterium
TTAGCGCATTTTGGGGGAAATATATGCGCGCGCCGGCTCTTGGTCCCAGCTAGTGCCTGACAGGACGGTACTGGATCCGAACTCGAGGGGCCGGGTCCAGCCGAAGCTTTGTGGCGGGAAGGGGGTGAAACAAGGTGCCGCCCACAGCGACCTCGAATCGCACTCTACCGTTTCGAATCGCGGAATTCGAAACTGTCTCCGAAGGCCTGGACTATGCCGCCCGTGGCGAAACGGGCTGCAACTTCTTTTCCGGCCGGGGCGAGCTCGAATTGTCCGTGTCCTATGGGGAGATTCGCGAGCGCAGCATCGACCTGGCCCTGAGGCTCTCAGCGGCGGGGTTGCGGCGGGGGAGCCGCGTCGGAATGATCGCGGCGACCGATCCCGACTTTCTGTTCTTTTTCTACGCCTGCCAATACGCGGGCATCGTCCCGGTTCCGTTGCCGTTGAGTTACAACCTCGGCGGGCATGAGGCCTACGTCGAGCGCTTGAAGGGGATGCTTGTTTCGGTCGGGGCCTCGGCGGCCGTGGCGCCGCCGGATTTCATCGACCCGCTTCGAGAGGCCCTCCGGGACACCGGCATCGACCTCGTGGGCACGCCGCCGGAGTTCTATGGCCTACCCGCGAAGGGCGGAGAGCTTCGGCCGCTGGAGACGGACGAGCCGTGCTACATCCAGCACTCCTCGGGGAGCACGAGCGATCCGCGGGGCGTCATGGTCACGCAACGGTCCATCACGAGCAATGCACGCGCGATCGGCCGACATGGCCTGGGGTTGCGACAGGGAGACCGCAGCACCTCATGGCTGCCGCTCTACCACGACATGGGCCTCGTGGGCTTCTGTGTGACGCCGGCGCTGTCCCAGGTGTCGATCGACTATATTTCCACCGTCGACTTTGCACGCCGCCCGCTCATCTGGCTCAAGATGATCTCCGAGCACGGAAGCACGGTGTCCTTCAGCCCGACCTTCGGCTATCAACTCTGCGTACGTCGTTCGAAGAACGGCCATCGCGACGCTTTCGATCTTTCGACCTGGCGCATCGCGGGTATCGGCGGAGAGATGATCAGGCCCGACGTGTTCGAGGAATTCGCCGAGTGCTTCGCCGACCGCGGTTTCGACCGTCGCGCCTTTCTCCCGAGCTACGGCCTGGCCGAGGCCACGCTGGCGGTCAGCTTCGCACCCCTCGAAAAGGGCCTGCGGGTCGACGTCGTCGACCGCGAACGTTATGAGCAGACCGGTCACGCGACTCCCATTCGGAGCAATGGGAACGGATCTTCCGGGCCCGCCAGGACGTTTGCGATCTGTGGCAGGGTCCTTCCCGGCCACGCCGTCGAGATCCGCGGCCCGGACGGGAACGCGCTTCGCGAACGGACCATTGGCCGGGTGTTCGTGAAGGGTCCGAGCGTGATGGGAGGATACTTCAAGAACCCCGAGGCGACCGGCACGGTGTTGACTTCCGACGGCTGGCTCGACACCGGCGACATGGGCTACCTCGCGGACGAAGAGCTGGTCGTGACCGGCCGGAGCAAGGACCTGATCATCTACAATGGCCGAAACATTTGGCCGCAGGATCTCGAGTGGACAGTGGAGAAGCTCTCTGGCGTCCGGGACGGCTGCGTCGCAGCTTTCTCGACCGATGACGAGCGGGAGGGCGAAGGAATTGTCATCGTCGCGGAAAGCCGGCTGTTCGAGCAGCCCACACGGGACGAGCTCGAGCGGGAAATAAAAGGGTGCATTCACCGAACGGCGGGCGTGAACTGCGAAGTCGTCCTGGTGCCCGCCGGGACGCTCACGTTCACGTCCTCCGGGAAACTAAGCCGCGCGGCGGCGAGGGCGGGCTACCTCAGCGGCTCGTTCGAAGCCTTCTCCAGACAAGAGCCGGCGAAGGAGCCGGGTGACGAGGACCAGATCAGGGAGCGACGCAGGGCCGTCGAGGCGACCGCGTATCAATGACCCAGCTCGTAGCGTTAACGGGTGCAAGTGGCTTCATCGGTCGCACGCTCGCCGGCCGGCTGATACGCGATGGCTGGGGACTCCGTGCGCTCGTACGCCGTCCCGACCCGGATCTGGAAACCCGAGATATCGAGCTGGTTCGAGGCTCCCTCGAGGACAACGCCAGCCTCGAGCGCCTGGTCGCCGGCGCCAGTGCCGTGGTCCACTGCGCCGGCATCATCAAGGCGCGCAGCCAAGGTGAGTTCAACGCGGTCAATGCCAAGGGCACGGCCCGAATCGCCGCGGCGGCACGGAACAGCCCGTCGCGCCCTCGCGTGCTATTCGTCTCGTCGCTGGCCGCGCGCCAGCCCTCGGTGTCCGCGTACGCCGAGAGCAAGTGGCGCGCCGAGCAGGAGCTGTCCAAGCACGCTGAGGATCTCGACTACTGCGTGCTCCGTCCACCGGCGGTCTATGGGCCCGGCGACCGCGTCACGCTGCCTTTGTTTCGCCAGCTCGTTCGTGGCATCGCGCTGGTTCCGCTCCGCGACGGAGCCAGATTCTCGCTCTTGTACGTGAACGACCTCGCCGACGCCGTGGCGCACATGCTTTCGCGGCCGCGCTGGGGTGGGTCCATCTTCGAGCTGGATGATCGTCGGCCCGGCGGATACAGCTGGCCGGAAATCGCCGAAATCGCGGGTCGGAGCCTTGGTAGACCGATCCACCGCCTGCCCGTTCCCCGTGCGATGCTATGGTTCCCCGCGCTGTTCAACGAGACGGTTTCTCGTCTTGTGGGCCGAGCGCCGACACTTACGCGCGGCAAGCTGCACGAGCTCTATCATCCGGACTGGAAGTGCTCGAGCCGTGAAGCGCCGCTGCTCAATGGCTGGAAGCCGTCGACCGACTTCAATGGAGGTGTTGCGCTGACGGTAGAGTGGTATCGGCATCAGGGATGGTTATAACGCCGGCTGGAGACACTTGAGTCATGGCGAACAACGACGACCGGGTGTTAGACCAAATATCGGCCTTGCTCGAACGCTATAATGCGAACGATATCGAGATTACCAGCTCAACGAGCTTGGATTCCGAGCTGAACATAGATTCAGTGGCTGCCATGGATTTGATAATGGAGATCGAGGATGAGTTCGAGATTGATATTCCGATAAACCATCTCCCCGACATCGAGACTCTCCAGGATCTCGTCGATCTCGTGCACCAACGGATCGAGGGCCGGTAGAATGGATATCTTCGACAAATACGCTCTCATCTCGGCGCGACACGATCAACTCCTCGAAGCAGGACTCGATCCGTTCGGCGTCTGCATGGAAGAGGTCTACTCCGCGACCGAGGCGCGAATCAGCGGCCGCCGGACAATCCTAGCCGGCACGAACAACTATCTTGGAATAACCTTCGACGACGCTTGCATCGAAGCTGCCACCGGCGCGATTCAGAAACATGGGACGGGCACGACAGGCTCGCGCGTGGCAAACGGGACCTATGCCCCCCATCGCGAGCTGGAAGAGGAGCTGGCGCGGTTCATGAACCGTCGCGCCGCCATAGTCTTCGCCACCGGCTATCAGGCCAATCTGGGCATGCTGTCCGGGCTCACCGGGCAAAAGGATGTGATCCTGATGGATGCCGATTCGCACGCGAGCATCTATGACGGGTCTCGGCTGAGCGGCGCCAAGGTCGTGCGCTTCCGGCACAACGATCCGGAGGATCTCGACAGGCGTCTGAGCCGGCTCGAGGGGGACGGCGTCTGCCGCCTGATCATCGTTGAAGGCGTCTACAGCATGCTTGGCGACCGATCACCACTGGCCGAAGTCGCCGAGGTGAAACGCCGGCACGACGCCTATCTCCTCGTCGACGAGGCCCATTCCCTGGGCGTGTGCGGACATAATGGCCGAGGCGCGGCGGAGGAGGAGGGCGTCGAGGACGATGTGGACTTCGTCGTCGGCACCTTCAGCAAGAGCCTTGGCGCCGTCGGAGGTTTTGCCGTCTCGAACCACCCGCGCTTCGAGACGCTCCGATACTGTAGTCGCCCCTACATGTACACGGCTTCACCTTCGCCCTCCAACGTGGCGTCGGTTCTGATGGCGCTCAGGCGCATCCGCGCCGAGCCCGAACGGCGCTTGCGGCTGTGGCGGAACGCCGAGGCTGTGCACGCCGGGCTCACCGAGCTGGGCTTCGAGATCTGCTCGCCCATGAGCCCCATCATTGCCGTGAGGCTGGGAGACGAAGAGACGGCGATCCGTACCTGGAACCTGCTGCTCCAGAACGGTGTCTACGTCAATCTGGCGTTGCCTCCCGGGACCCCCGACGGGGCCTGCCTGTTGCGTTGCAGCGTTTGCGCGGCACATACCGACGAGCAGATTAGCGAGATCGTGAAAGCCTTCGCCGTCGTCGCGCAGGTGCTGTCCGAGCAGAACACGCCGTCGGCCATCGCCCATGGGGCCCAGTGAAGCCCATGCGGCTCAGCGGAAGGCGTCCTTCCGATAGAGCCGCCAGAACAGGGTGATCGACGTCAGCAAGGGATGGCGTCGCTGCCGCGCGGTCAGCCTGACGGCCACCCCCGAGTGTCGTTCGATCTTCCAGGCCAGGTATCCGGCGCCGTCGTGGAAGGTGAGGGCGGCCTTGGTCAGCCGTAGTACCGACAGGACCTTGCCAAACAGCCGCCGCCGCCGCCAGTGCCGTTCCGCACGCCGACGCACGTCATCCGCCGACCAGCTCTCCTCCGCAAGCTCCGTCCACGCGGCCGCGACCGCGTCGTACCGCGCCGCCGCCGCCGCATAGAGCCTGTTCGCCTGCTCCGATCGCTCCGCCCGCAGCTCACTCCTGTAGGTCTCGTGGAACGCCCGGACCCAGAGCTCGCGCGGCGACACCCCCGCCGGGAGCAGCGGCCGAACCTCGCCCAGCAACGTCACGACCGCGCGCGCCAGCGCGGTAACCACGCGCTTCGTCGTCGCGGCGTCGCGCGCCCAGGCTATGGCCGTAGGCTGGGCGAAGCGTGCCCAGAAGTACGGGTGAAAAGTCCGGTCGGTGGTCAGACGCTCGAAGTGATCGAGGGACACGATCGAGTACTTGGCGCGTACGCGGCCTTCGGCATTGGGGGCCTCGATGAAGTACACGTTCGGCGGCAGCAGCTGGTTCAGCGTACGCATCAACCACGTCGTGTGCACCCGGTCGTAGCCGTCTGTCAGCACGTACAGATCGACCATCTTGTCTTCGCCGTAGCGATCGCGCAGGCAGCTTCCGTAGAAGAGCACGGCGGCAACGGAGCGTCCGTGACGGCGTCGTACGGCGTCGGCGACGATAGCAACGGGAGCAGGTACCGAAACCGTCGCCTCGTTCGCGATCAAGGGCAGCAGGCCTTCTCCGTCACCATCCATGAGCTCACACCCGCACGAAGCGCACCTGGTCCGCGGCGCTGAGAACGATGGGCTTACCGGTTGTCGGAACGAAAAGCTCCCCGTCCAAAGTAAATCGGCACCGCATCTCGAGCTCCGCGTGCGTGACGCCACGGCTTTCGTAACTCTCCGCCGGCAGCCCCCGGTCGGCTCCCCCATAAAGCACCTTCAGCGCACTGTTTGCGAGGCGTTTCGGCGGGTGGGAGATGCTCGTGTATCTCAATGGACCCCGATCGGAGTTCCAGAACGGCCGCGCATTCAAAATGAGCCGGTCCAGGGTCGTTGCCAGAACGAGCAACCGGACGCTTTCCTCCATTGGGCCACCCTCGAGAGAGACCCCGATGTTCTCGCCGCCGAGGCCCTTTCTGTCGTTGCCGGAGAGCGTCCATCGCAGCAGCAGCGTAATTAACGTGACGGCGTTTGCCCAGCCGGAGGACATACCCACGGTATGGACCTTCGTCCGGCAAAGCTCGATGGCGCGAAGAACACCGGCGGCACCGAAAAACATGCCTCGCTGGGGTGGGAAACCGGCTGCATTCTGCAGTCGCACAACGTTGCGAGCAACCAAATGCCCGTTCGCGACGCCTTTCCGGACCAGAGACGCCAGGCGACGAAGAGCCTTCGGCGGCGAGCCCCTAAGGCCGACGTCCGTGGCTATCATGTTCGTCATGCCGCGCGCCAGCAGCGCCAGGGGAGGGACGGCGTCGAACGGCTGCGCCTCCAAAAGCTCGGTCAACACGGCCTGGACGGTGCCATCGCCACCATTGACGGCTATGACCCCTACCTCACGTCTCGCGAACTCAGTCAGCACATCCGGAAGCGCCGCCAAATCGTTCAGGCGGGCGTGCAGGATGTCCGAGTTCGCGCCGACCACGTCTTCGATGCCCTCCATACCGCCTTTGTTGAGCTGACTCCGAGGGTTGCTCACGAGGCCGAGCTTTACCATAGCGCGGTTCATCAGGGGTCGTTCAGCGACTATCGGGAGTGGGCATCGGGGCCTCGAAACGCACCCTGGACTCCGGACGCAGAAGGAAACTGCCCACAAGACATAGGAGAATCACGGTCGGCGCCCATGCGGCCATCCAAGGCGGCAGAAAGCCCACCTCGCCGATCGCAAGCGCGATATTGTCAAACACGAAAAATCCGAAACCGAAGGAAACGCCGAAGACCAACAGCCATCCAAACGTGCGCGCCCGGCGGATGCCCTGGAGAAGGGAGATGGCGAGAAGGATCATGAGAACCGGCCCCAGAGCGGACGCCATCCGGTAATGGAGCCAGGTCCGGTAGAGCTCGGTTGGTCGTTGGCCATACGCCTCGTTGACGATCAGGTTGCGGATTTCGGTGATCCGAAGTTCACGCGGCCCGCGAGAGAGAAGCGAAAACTTGTCTGTTTCGAGCCGCCCTTCCCACCGAAGCCGTGCGTGTGTGCTGGTGTCGAGCGGTTCCACGGAGCGCCTTGTAACGCCGATCAGAAGCAAGCCCTCCTGGCTCTGCCTGGCCTCGTGCGCGTCGAGTCGCTCGATCAGCATGCCGTCCGCGTCGCGTCGGAAGATCGTCAGGTTCTCAAGATTGCCGGAAAGGGCTGATGCGGTGGGAACCCTGACGAGATCGGTGTCGCTGCGGACCCAAAAGCTCGGTTGGTAGCCCAGGCCGGAGTCCTTGTAAGGACCGACGTTCCAGGCGCGCAGCACGACCGCGCTCGCTGGCACGGCCCAGTTACTGATCGCAAAGTGGCCCGCCACGATAAGAAGGCCCGCCGGTAGGAGGCCCCGTATCAGACCGAAGGGCGAAACGCCGGTGCTCCAGATCACCAAGAGCTCACGATGACGCAGAAGATCGCCGAGCGTGAGGATCGCGCCCAGGAGCGCCGCAATCGGCATGAGCTGCAACGCGATATCGGGGAAACGTAGTACGGCATAGCGCACAAACACCGCCGTGTCGCCACCGACCGCCGCGATCAGATTGTCTCCCCTTTCCAGCAGATCGAAGCTCAAGATCAGCGCGACACCGCCGATAAGCAGCAGTCCGAAGCGCAGCAGAAACAGCCGGCTGATATATCGGGCCAACAGCTTCATCGGCCTTCCCGGCGCCACTGAGGGAGCAACAACTTGTACGTCCGCTCGAGCCACGACGGCAGCTCGAGCAGCGCCGTGCGTTGTCGTCTGGGGACACAGTGGGCGATACGAAGAAACGTCCACAGGCTCACGCAGGCGAAGGCGGCGAATGGCAGCCAAAGACCAACCACCGTGGGCACCGAGCCAGACTCGACCAGGTTCTCACCAAAGCTTAAGAGTTCGTTGTAACCAACCAGAATCAAGCCACCAATGGCCACGCCATAGAAGTTGTTGCTGCGGCGATAGCCAAGGGCCAGCGAGATAGCCAGAAAGGGTAACGCCAGTATCGACAGGCTACGCACCACCCGGCCGTGGAACTCGGCGATCATGTCGGTGGACCCAACGCCGGACGGAGGATCGTGCCGAGACTGCCAGAGCTCGGTAAGAGTGAGCTCACGCTCGTCCTGGCCCCGCGGCTGCAGGAGCTGATCGTTCTCGCTGGTGAGCGCCGTGCTCAGCTCTTCGAAGTGCATCATGCCGACGAACGGCGCGGAATCGGGGTTGTTCGCCGACGTCGAAGGCCCCTCACTCAAACGGACACCCTCGAACAGGTGCAGCAAGGGGCGCTGATTAGCCGCTGCGCCTGACAGAGCCCCATCCCGTGCGGTGACAACGGACCAGTCATCACCGTCGTCCTCGCGATAGATGAACACCTTGGAGAACTGGCGACGGTCGGACGAGACGTCCTCCATCATGAAAGTCGTATCGGAGATCTGCCTGAATACGCCTTTCCGCAGGAACGCCTGTAGCGAGGCATTGGTCAGATCGAACACGATGGCCCGGTAGGCGAAGCGGCCGTGGGGCTGTAGGTAGCTCACGGTCGCCGCGGTCAGGGCGGCAGCCGCGACGGTGACCACGAGAACCGGGCGCGACAACCGTGACAATCCCACACCCGCCGCCTGTACGGCATCAAGCTCGCTGTCGCGATTGAGGCGCCGGAATCCCAGCAACACGCCGAGGAACAGGCCGAGGGGCAACGCCAGGCCGACGTAGTGCGGCACCAGAAAGGCCAGCAGCTTGAGCAGCACGTTGACGGAGCCCTCCGAGCCGAGCACGACGTCGAGCATGTGGAGGAAGCGCTCGGCCAGAAGCACCAGGTGGCCGAGCACGAGAGTGACGACGAGGGGGCGCAATATCGCTCTCAGGACGTAGAGATCGAAAGTCACGACAGCGTCTCCTGTCCTGGCGGTCCAGGCGTTCCGACAGCCGGCTCACCCGTCACTCGCCTTCGCTCTACCGCAAGCAAAAGAACGAGGCCCGGGCGAAGGGGTCATAACATGCACCGACCTGGGCACGCCGCGATGCCGTTCAGATTGCCAAACCAACGCGTTGGCCGCGGCCTCCCGGGGACTGTGAATAACTTATTCGTCGCACCTTGCCTAGGGGACTTGTAGGTGCCCTCATTCGTGCGAGCGCAGGGGATTCCCGATCATCGTGCAATTTCCAGGAGGCGCGATTCAGCATCCGCGAATGCCACGCTTTCCCGGGTCAACGACCGCGCCCGCAGGCGAATCGTCCAGCTCTCGTCCCGCCGCCCAATATCGTAGACGTGGTAGCGCGAACCGGGCCAGTGATGACCGGCGACAGCCGACGCGGATGGCACGCCGATGACCGGAACGGGGCCCTTCGGTCCCTTGATCTCGCCGATGGAAAGCGTGTGTCCGTGGCCGTGCAGCACGAGTTCCGCCCCGGCACGCTCGATAATCGCGCGAAAAGAGGCGGCGTCGATCAGGTGCTTGCGCGGACTCATCAAGCCGTCCTGGGGAGGGTGATGGAGTAGCACGCAGCGGAATAGGTCCTCACCGACCATGCGTTCGAGCCACCGTTCGAGAGCATCGAGCTGTCGTGGGCCGAGCCTCCCCGCCGCCGAGCCGGCTCTGCTGGGGAATGCGGTAGAAAGGCCGATAACCGCAACCGAATCGCGCCGGCGTATGAAAGGAAAATCAGGGCCGCCATCGCTCGCGCGCACGGGATCCGCGCCCTGTTCCGTCGCCATGTAGGCGGCCCAGCGGGCCCACGAACTACCGTAGGGCACGGCAACGTAGGCGTCGTGATTGCCCGGGACGACGGAGATCCGGTCGGGCGCGCCCAGGGTGCTCAGCCATTCGGTCGCCAGCTCGAACTCGGCGGGAAGGCTGATGTTGGTGAGGTCGCCGGTGACGACCACATGGTCGGGTTCGCGAGCGCGGAGGTCGGTGGCAAGCAGATCCAGTATCGCCCGGCGATGAATTTGACGGCGGCGGACGTGCCATGACAGATAACCAAGGATCCTCTTGTTCATGAGCGCACGGACCGGAACGGCCGGCATGGGTCCTACATGCGGGTCGGAGATGTGGGCCAGCCTGAACAACACGCGGTCAACCGCGTTGCCTGAGGATACGCTCGACAAGTTCCAAATCGGCCGGCTTGTCTACATCGATGGCCGCCTCGGCCACCGGGAGCACAATCGCCGCGGCACGGACGCCGAGCGTACGTGAAATCCTCCTCATTGCCGCATCGACCGTGAGGCGACCGGCCACGTACTCGATCATCGCCATTACCCCGAAGGCCCTGGCGATGCGCAGGGGGCGCTTGCGGTTCCGCTCGACACCGCGCCAGAACTCTATCGCGCGTAGACCCTCTGTCGACAGAAACGCAAACAGATTGCATCCACAGTACCTACCGTCACCGAACTTGAAGAAGGTCCGGCGCGTATCGGGATAGGCGGCCTGAATCACCGTCGCCGGGGCCAGGGCCACCACGACGTCGGCCCGCTGAGACCTGGCCTCTGCACAGAAGCGCTCGACCAAGGCCGCCTGCAGCAAGGGGTGATCGCCGGTGGTCACGAGCAGCGGGACCTTCGCGGCGGGCGCTTCGATGGCCGCCAACGCACTCAGGGCGGGGGTCGCGCCGCTTCGGACGGTCGAGAAGCGCCTATCGCGAATGAGGGGGCCCAGGGACGGCAGGCGTTCCAGCAACGCTGCATCTTCGAGCGAGATCACGATATTGCCGACATCCTGACTGGCGGCCAACGCCTCCACCACTCGTTGCAGCATCGGCACGCCCGCCGCCTGCGCGAGGCACTTGTGGGTAACCCTCGCCGCCTCGGCCACCGGATCGCCCTCGACACGAGTGCCCGCCAGCACGATCGCGGAAAAATGCCCTTCTTCCCTTGTCACCCCTTGCCAGCTCATGAAAGCTCTTTCGTGTAGATACGATAGGTCTTATAGGCGCGCCCACCCATCATCTCCACCAGTCGACGGGTCGGCTGGTTGTCTTCGAGGATCCACGACAGCTCGGCCCACCGCACTCCCCGCGCGGCGTGAAAACGTCGCAGGGGTTCGATCACCGCGACCGCGAGCGCCGCTCCCAAGGGCGTTCCATGGTAACGCTGCCGAACCCCCATGAGCGGCATCCGCGCACTCGTCGTTCCGCGAACCTTGAGGCGCCACAACAGCTTGAACCAGCCGAACGGCAACAAACGTCCGCCGAGGTCAGCGATCGCCTCGTTGACATTCGGGAGGCTGACGGCCATGGCGACCGGCTCGCCATCGACCTCGGCAATCGCACCGAGCTCGGACCGTATGAGCGGCTTCAGGTTCTTGGCCATATAGCCCACTTCCGCATCGGAAAGCGGAACGTAGCCCCAGTTCTGCGCCCACGCGTCGTTGAAGATGTTGACAATGACGACAAGCTCTTCACCGAACCGCGACATATCGAGCGGCCGCACGCGCATCTCACATTCGGCCCAAGCCCTCGCAAGGAAAGTAGAGACGGATGCCGGAACCTCACTCTGCATGTCGTAGAGGTAGGCAATCAGATCCTTGGCCTTACCGTAACCGAATTCCTGTAGCCGTTGCCCATAATACGTTCTGGCATGCCCCATCATGAGGTAGGGTGGCGTCTCGAACCCTTCGACGAGAAGTCCGCTTTCATCATTGATCGAGAGACTGAAGGGCCCCGTCACACGGTCCATTCCTTTTGTCGACAGCCAATGTTCCGCCTTTCCCAGCAAAGCGGCGAAGATCTCCGGGTCATCCTCGGCCTCGAGAAATCCGAAATGGCCGGTCGAATCGTGGTGCAGGTCGAGATGGGCGTGATTTACCTGGGCGCTGATGCGCCCCACGGC
>JBHICL010000060.1:0-11461 GCA_046759605.1 Alphaproteobacteria bacterium
GCTGGCTCGTCCCAAGCTCATGGAAGCGCTGAAGGTCGGTAGGCCGCGGCTTCTGTGTTCCGCTCACGGACTCCCGAAGCGCGTGGTTTCGCGTGGTGATCCATACCAGTGGCAGGTCGAGCGGACGGCGGAAACCGTGGCCCGGATTCTTGGGTTGGATAGAGAGGACTGGGTCGTGTGCTACCAGAGCCGCGTCGGTCCCCTGGAATGGATAGGGCCGGCGACCGATGAGGAGATCGTACGCGCCGGTAGAGACGGCGTGCCGGTTGTCGTGCTGCCTATAGCTTTCGTCTCGGAGCACTCGGAAACGCTCGTGGAGCTCGATATGGAGTACGGGGATCTCGCACGTCGGCACCATGTACCCGGATATTTTCGCGTGCCCACGGTCCAAACGGCGCCGGCGTTCATAGAGGGGCTGGCGCGGTTGGTGATCTCGGCGCCGCGGGCGGCGAGACAGCCCGCGAGCGAGACGGGCAGCCGGATCTGTGACCTCGATTGGACGGGGTGCGTTTGTGTCGGCGATGGGGGGTGTTGACGAACCATGGCTGGTTTCCTGATGTGGACCTATCCCTGGATCAAGGCGTTGCATGTCATCAGCGTAATTGCCTGGATGGCGGGGCTGCTCTATCTGCCGCGGCTTTACGTCTACCATTGTGAGGCGGAGCCTGGGTCACAGACCTCGGAAACCTTCAAGACGATGGAGCGGCGGCTCCTTCGGGGAATCATGAACCCGGCAATGGTGGCCGCCGTCGTGTTCGGGTTGATCCTGGCGGGCGTTCCCGGAATCGTGGATTGGAGCTCGGCGTGGATCTGGATCAAGCTGTTGGCGATTGTGGGTCTTGTGGTCATGCACGCCACTTATGCGCGTTGGCGCCGGGATTTTGCCACAGACAGGAACAACCGGCCCCAGCGCACGTACAGGTGGGCGAACGAGGTTCCGACGGCGCTCATGATAATCATCGTCGTCATGGCGGTGGTTAAGCCTTTTTAATTGATGGTTGAAGGCTCTAGGTGGTTGACTTGCGGCGCAACAGGCACTAATTGCAGGTACGGACGCCAGAAAAGGCAATACTCCGCAACATCCTTCCTTACCCACCGTGCCGGCGCCGGGCGCCGGGGGTTAGTCGCAATCCAAAACAAGCGTGAACACCGTACGCGCCGGGTTTTGGTGGTCTAGGTCCCCAAAGGGGCGGACTCGCCATGGATCTACAGGAACTCAAGCAGAAGACTCCCGCTGAGCTTCTGGCCTTTGCCGAGGAGCTCGAGGTCGAGAATGCCAGCAGCCTGCGCACGCAGGACATGATGTTCGGGATTCTCAAGGTCTTGGCCGAGCGCGATGTGACCATCTATGGCGGCGGCGTGCTCGAGGTGCTTCAGGACGGGTTCGGCTTTCTCCGCTCGCCGGAATCGAACTATCTTCCCGGTCCCGACGACATATACGTATCGCCAAGCCAGGTCCGACGCTTCAGCTTGCGCACGGGCGATACCGTCGAGGGAGAGATACGCGCGCCCAAGAACGGCGAACGGTATTTTGCTCTGCTGAAAGTGACGCGGACCAATTTCGACGACGTCGAGCAGGCGCGGCACCGGGTCAATTTCGACAATCTCACCCCGCTCTATCCAGAAGAAAAGCTGACGCTCGAGGTGGACGACCCCAATCTCAAGGACCTGACGCTCAGGGTCATCGACCTCGTCTCGCCGTTGGGAAAAGGCCAGCGTGCGCTGTTGGTCTCGTCACCACGCTCCGGCAAGACGGTGGTGATGCAGAATATCGCCAAGGCAATCATGGGCAATCACCCGGAGGTCTACCTCATCGTGCTGCTTATCGACGAGCGTCCGGAGGAAGTGACCGATATGGCGCGGACGGTGAGCGGCGAGGTCATCAGCTCGACCTTCGATGAGCCGGCGGCACGGCACGTCCAGGTGGCCGAGATGGTCATAGCCAAGGCAAAGCGCCTGGTGGAGCACAAACGGGATGTCGTAATCCTCCTCGATTCGATCACGCGGCTGGCGCGCGCCTATAACACGGTGGTGCCGTCGAGCGGCAAGGTCCTGACGGGGGGCGTGGATGCGAATGCGCTCCAACGGCCGAAACGCTTTTTCGGAGCCGCGCGGAACGTCGAACAGGGCGGCTCGCTGACGATCATCGCCACGGCGTTGATCGAAACGGGCAGCCGCATGGACGAGGTGATCTTTGAGGAATTCAAAGGCACCGGCAACTCGGAGCTCATCCTGGATCGGAAACTGGCCGACAAGAGAACGTTTCCGGCGATCGACATCACGAAGTCCGGCACGCGGAAGGAAGAGCTTCTCGTCGATAAGGGCGAACTCACCAAAATGTGGGTACTACGCCGGATCCTGCTACCCATGGGCGTTGTCGACGGAATGGAATTCCTGCTGGACAAACTCAGGCAGACGAAGAGGAACTCCGACTTCTTCGAGTCCATGAACCAGTAGCCTGCGGGAATTCAGCCACGTCCCGCCGCTTGGGCGCAATCGATGCACGTTGGAACGGTGGGATCCAGTTCCAGCCGCTTGGGGTCGATATCGTCGCCGCAAGCGACGCAATAACCGTAATCATCGGTCTCGAGTCGCTTGAGCGCGGCGCCGATGCGCTGGAGCTCCTCCTCCCTGAGGCGGAGCGTCGCGCGCGCCAGGGCCTGATCCTGGAGCGCATCCATGCGCGACAGGCGCCCGATACGGGTCTGGTCCAACTCGACCGGGGCTTGGGCTTCCCTGGCGTCGTCGATCAGCCCTCGAAGCTCGTCACGGCGCGACAGCAAACGCTGGCGGACCTTGGCAATATGCGCGCGCTTGGACATGAGCCGTGTCCATCTAGGGTATCAGTACCGTCGAGCCGGTCGTCCGGCGAGCTTCGAGGTCGCGGTGAGCCTGAGCGGCATCCTGGAGGGCGTAGCGCTGGCGCACGTTGGCGTGGACAGCTCCCGATCCCAACACGCCGAACAAATCGTCGGCCATCGCCTCGAGCTCGGCTCGGGTCGAGGCGTAGTCTCCCAGCTTCGGGCGGGTGAGGTAAAGCGAACCCTTCTGATTTAGCGTCAATGGCTCGATGGGTGGGGCTTTGCCGGATGCGTTGCCGAAGCTGACCATCATGCCCCGCCGTGCGAGACAGTCGAGAGATCCCTCGAACGTGTCTTTGCCGACGCTGTCGTAAACCACGGGGACACCCTCGCCGGCAGTGATCTCCCGTACCCGATCGACGAAATTCTCCTCGGTATAAAGGATCGGATGGTGACATCCGT
Source organism: Alphaproteobacteria bacterium (assembly GCA_046759605.1). Taxonomy (GTDB): domain Bacteria; phylum Pseudomonadota; class Alphaproteobacteria; order UBA6615; family UBA6615; genus JBHICL01. The sequence continues at coordinate 3,264 of JBHICL010000060.1, forward strand.
TGGAGCGGGCCAGATCCGCTTTCTCGTCGCTGCCCACCGTGCCGATCACGGTGACGCCGAGATGCCTTAGCCACTGGCACGCGATGAGGCCCACGCCCCCCGCGGCGGCGTGGAACAGCACGGTCATGCCGGGTTCGACCGGAAAGGTCTGGCGGATCAGGTACTGCACCGTGAGGCCCTGAAGCATCGTGCCCGCGGCGGTGGTGTCGTCGATGGATTCCGGAAGCTTCACGAGGACGTCCGCCGGCATGGTACGCGCCTCCGCATAGGCGCCCAGGGGGCCGCCGGCATAGGCCACGCGATCTCCGGGTTTCAGGTTGGTGACGCCCTGGCCCACGGCTTCGACGGCACCGCTGGCTTCGGTCCCGAGCCCGCAGGGTAGCGACGGGACGGGGTAGAGACCGGAGCGTACGTAGGTGTCGATGTAATTGAGACCTATGGCCACGTGCTTGAGGCGGACCTCACCCTTCCCGGGTTCCGGCGCCTCCACCTCGTCCCACCTCAGAACCTCGGGCCCGCCACGCTCGTGAACTCGGATTGCACGTACCATCCATCATCCCCTGGACAGAGAGCAGCGGCTGTTCAGTCCCGCAGATTGGCCGCCAGAAACGCGGCTGTACGGCCGTTCGCGTTCTCCGCGGCGGCGGCGTCATGGTTCTTGCCCCCGGGGCGGGCAAAGGCGTGATCGACGCCCGGGTAATTATGGATCCGGACGTTCGGGTTGGAACCCAGGGAACTGTTGATTCTTGCCTGGGCGTCCTTGGGCACGAATCCATCTTCCTCGGCGATGTGCAACAGCAACGGCCTGGTAATGCCGATCGCCTCGCCCAGGTTGTTTTCAATACCCACCGGGTAATAGCCCACATTGCAGTCCGCATCGGATCGCGCGGCCATAAGATACGCCAGCCGCCCACCCAGGCAGAAGCCGATGGTACCGGCCCGTCCCGTGCAGCCATCGGTTGTTCTCAGGGCCGCGAGGGAGGCCTTGAGATCGTCGATCCCCTTGGCTTCGTCGAAACCCTGCATCAGCTCGAACGCCCGCTGCCATTCCTGATCGGTCTGATCGGTGAGCCGGACGTTGGGCTCCTGGCGCCAGAAAAGGTCGGGACAAAGGGCGACGTATCCCTGTTCGGCAAGGCCATTGCAGATGTCGCGCATGACTTTGTTCACGCCGAAAATCTCTTGAATCACCAATAATCCCGGTCCTGTTCCGGCCGCCGGGTCGGCCCGGTAGGCGGAAAACGCGCCGCCATCGGCGCTGTTGACGGTAATGTCTGTCATGGACCACCTCCCCCTTGGAGCGCCGCGGCCAGGGCGCTTGGAAGGATGTCGACGGCGCACGGTTCGAGCCTAGATGGCTCGGTGCGCGGCTTCAAGGGAAAGGAGGAAATGCTTGCTTGCCGTGCCGTCGGCCCCGGAATACCCACCGATACGGCCAGCGGCGGCCACGACCCGGTGACAGGGGAGGATGATGGGGATCGGATTGGTGCCGCAAGCGCCGCCGACGGCCCGAGCGCCGGAGCCCAGCCGGGCAGCCAGCTCGCCATAGGTGAGAACCTCGCCGTAAGGGATGTTCGCAAGCTCGAGCCATGCGCGCCGCTGAAACGTCGTGCCGGTGGGATCCAGGGGCAGATCGAACTGCCGAAGCTCGCCGGCGAAATAGGCGGCGAGCTGCTGGCGCACGCTCTGTAGCAGCGGTGTGGCGGCGGAGGCGTGGGCGCCCGTGGTGTCCCGGGCGAAATCCACACACGTGAGTGCGCCGCCGCGCTCGGTGAGACGAAGCGGCCCCAGGGGGCTGGGAACGATGGCTTGGGACGTGGTCATGCGCGTGCCAGTTCGGCCGCCAGGGTGATGACGTCCGATAGCGGCGGCGAGCAGACCGGACCGGAGCAGACGTAGGTCGTGGCCTTGCCATCGATCTGGCCCTTGCCACGGGCGGGGTGGCCGGTTGGCAGGGCTTGACCGGGCGGCACGACGCTCAGCACGCGGGTCGGCAGGGACACGCGGGCGACGGTGCGCAGCAGCGCCTCGGTGTCGTCCTGACCGCGGTGGCCGACAACGACGATCTGAAGCGCCGAGTCCAAGAAAACCGCAGCGGTGAGGAGGGTGGCGTAAGAAAGCACATTGCTGGCGGCCGGACTTGCGAAAGCGGCAACGACCGCCTCGGCGCGGCGCCGGTAGTCTTCCTCGCCGGTTGCGAAGTAGAGACGGGCCAGCACCTCGACCATTGTGCCGTTTCCGGCCGGCACGGCATGGTCGGCGGCGGATTTGGTGCGAGCGATCACATCGGTGGCGTCGTTCGCGGTGAAGAAGTAACCACCGCCCTCCTCGTCCCAATAGTGGGTGGCAAGGATCGTGACCCATTCACGCGCCTGCGCGAGGTAGGCCGGGTCTCCCAGGGCCTCGTGCAGGTGCAACGCGGCGCGGGTCAGGTTCGCATAGTCGTCCAGGGTCGCCACGTGCCGGAGCCGACCTGCCCGCCAGGTGTGCATGAGCCTGCCGTCCTGGTGCATCCGGGTCGTCACGAAGCGAAAAGCGTCTGAGGCGGCGGTGAGCCAGGCAGGCTCGCCGAAGCTTTCGGCGGCGACGGTCAGCGCGGAGATCATGAGGCCGTTCCAGTCGGCCAATATCTTGTCGTCGAGGGCCGGTAGGACCCGACGGGTCCGGGCGTCGAGCAGGATGGCCCGGCACCGCGCCAGGCGCGCCTCGGTCTCTGGATCTCGTGACTGCGGGTTCGCGATGCGGTTCAGGATGGTGCGGCCCTCCCAATTTCCGCCGGAACCGACGTCATAGACGGACTTGAAGAGGCCGGCGTCGGCGCCAAGGAGCTCGTCGATCTCACCGGCGGTCCAGACGTAGTACCTGCCCTCCTCCCCTTCGCTGTCGGCGTCCAGCGTCGCGCTGAACGCTCCGGTCTCACTGTCCGCGTTTGGGTTGATCATGTCGCGCAGCACCCATGCGACCGTCTCGCGCACGCGTTCGGCGTAAGTCTCCTTGCGGGTCTCGAGCCACGCATGGGTATAGAGCTCGAGCAACTGCGCATTGTCGTAGAGCATCTTCTCGAAATGCGGCACGAGCCAACGGTCGTCGACGGAGTAACGGGCGAACCCGCCGCCGAGATGATCGTAGATCCCGCCCTGGGCCATCTTATCCAGCGTGAGCAGGGTTTTGTGCCGGAGTGCGTCGCTTCGGCTCCGCTTGTAGCCCTGCCAGAGCAGCTTGAAGATCGATGGCTGTGGGAATTTCGGCGCTCCCCTGAGGCCGCCATGGACGTTGTCCACCTGGCCGGACAGGAGCTCGCATGCCTTGTCGAAGGTTGCCATATCGAGGCGGCCCGCCTCGCCGGGCTGGGAAAGGCGCTTCAAGGCGTCCAGAAGGGCGGTCGCGTTGCTCGTGACCTTGTCCGGCTCGTCGTGGTAGATACGTGCGATTTCACGCAGTACGTGCGGGAAACCCGGCCGGCCGAATCTAGGCTCGGGAGGGAAGTAGGTTCCGCCCCAGAACGGGCGGCCGTCCGGGGTGCAGAACATCGTCAGAGGCCACCCCCCGTGCTCTCCCAGCATGGCGAGGGCGGACTGGTAGATGGTGTCGAGATCGGGGCGTTCCTCCCGGTCGACCTTGATGTTGACGAACAGGTCGTTCATGAGCGCCGCGATGCCCTCGTTCTCGAAGCTCTCATGCGCCATCACATGACACCAATGGCACGCGGCATAGCCAATCGATAGGAGGATCGGCTTGTCTTCCGCCTTGGCCCTCGCCAGGGTGGCTGAATTCCACGGCTGCCAATCGACCGGGTTGTCCGCGTGCTGTAGCAGGTAGGGGCTGGTTTCGTTTGCGAGCTGGTTCATGGGATACGGGGTCCGGGACGATCGGCGGCGGCAGTCGACGAAGGTCCGATGCGTGGTTGCGGCGACGCGGAGGGTGGCGTAGGTTCCCGGCGCGAATCGCAGGGTCTAATCTAGGACTGCCCCAAGGCGGGGAAAAGAGCAATGAAGCTCTCGATCGACATCGATTGTACGCCCGAGGAAGCCCGTCGGTTCCTCGGGTTGGCCGATGTCAAGGCGATGCAGGACAAGATCCTGAAAGAGATCGAGGAACGCGCGATCGCGAACATCGCGGCCATGGACCTGGACGCCTTGATGAAAACCTGGTTCCCAGCCGGTTTTGCTGGATGGGAGGCGCTGCAGAAAGCGTTCTTGGCGCAGTTCGGCGGCGAAGGAAGGAGCGACGACGGCCCCGCCAAGAAGGGCGGATAAACGTACGGACTCTCGTTCCAGACTCGCGATTGATTCGGCTTGTTAACGATGTCTGACACCATTTGTGCGCTGTCCAGCGGCGTTGGCGCGGCCGGGGTCGCGGTCGTCCGGATTTCGGGCGCGGCGGCCGGCGAGGCGCTGGAGAGCGTCATGGGCAGACCCCTTCCCGTCCCCCGTCGCGCCACCCTGGCCTGTATCTCCGACCCACGCACGGGTGAGCTGCTGGACCGCGGGCTCGCGATATGGTTCCCGGCCCCCGACAGCTTCACCGGAGAGAATGTGGGGGAGCTGCACCTGCATGGCGGTCGCAGCGTCGTAGCCGGTGTTCTTGAGGCACTCGTGGGGCTTGACGGCGTGCGCCTGGCCGGCCCTGGCGAGTTCACGCGTCGGGCGTACGAGCACGGAAAGCTCGATCTGACGGCCGCCGAAGGCATAGCGGACCTGGTTGCGGCCGAGACAGCCGCGCAGCGACGGCAGGCACTCCGGCAGGCCGGAGGAACTCTGGCGACGCTTTACGAGGGTTGGCGCGACCGCCTTGTAAGGGTTCTGGCGCACCTGGAGGCCGACATCGACTTCAGCGACGAGGAGGAGTTGCCGGCGGACGTATGGAAGTCGGCTCGCAGCGAGATTCTACGGATGGCCGCCGAAATTGCACGGCATCTGGACGATGGACACAGGGGCGAGCGCCTCAGGAACGGCTTCAGGGTCGCTTTGGTGGGAGCTCCGAACACCGGCAAGTCCAGCCTGTTGAACCGATTGGCGCGCAGAGAGGCGGCCATCGTTTCGGCGACAGCGGGCACCACGCGGGATGTCATCGAGGTCGACCTGGATCTACGGGGGTACCCGGTGACGATCGTTGACACGGCGGGCCTCAGGTCTGTGGACGACGAGGTGGAGCGAGAGGGAGTCCGTCGAGCGAGAACGCAGGCGAAGGAGGCTGACCTGCGGCTGGTGGTTTTCGACGCGACGGGGTGTCCCCCGACGGAGGATCCGGCGGACCCGGACGATGCCAACACGACTCTTGGCGTGTTGAACAAGGTGGATCTCCAGGATCCTGGGACGGTAGAGTGGCGCGGCCGCGAGGTCGTTCGGGTCTCCGCGCTGACCGGGCGGGGTCTGGACGATCTGGTCCGAGAGATCGCCGAGATCGCGGCGAGTGAGCTGAAAGCGATCGAGGCGCCCGTGCTAACCCGGGTGCGACATCGCGAGGCGCTGGGCGAATGCAGGGGCGCGCTGGATCGGGCGGCAAGGGGCGCGGACGCCGAACTCGTTGCCGAGGACGTTCGACTGGCGGTTCGCGCGTTGGGGCGTATTACCGGTCGCGTGGATGTGGAAGACGTCCTCGATGTGATTTTTCGGGAATTTTGCATAGGCAAGTGAATCGGTTGGGCGGGATGTTTCACGTGAAACAGGAGGGCAGGGCGTGATGTCCACCTTCATGCGGGCGACAGGATGACCGACTACGACGTGGTGGTCGTGGGCGGGGGGCATGCCGGCTGCGAGGCCGCGGCTGTGTCGGCTCGGACCGGAGCGTCCACATTGCTGGTGACGCACCGGGTCGAGACCATTGGCGAGATGTCGTGTAATCCGGCAATCGGGGGCCTCGGCAAGGGGCATCTCGTGCGCGAGATCGATGCGCTCGATGGCCTCATGGCGTGCGCGATCGACATGGCCGGCATCCATTTTCGCGTGCTCAACCGGAGAAAGGGGCCAGCGGTCCGGGGCCCCCGGGCCCAGGCGGACCGAAAGCTTTACAAGCACGCGGTGCAACAACTGCTGGCCGCGCAATCAGGGCTCACGATCACCGAGGGAGCGGTCGAGGATCTTCAACTCGGGCACGGAGACAGGGTCGAAGGCGTGATTCTGACCGATGGCCGATTGATTACGACACGGCGTGTGGTGCTGACGACGGGCACGTTTCTGCGGGGGGTGATCCATATCGGAGAGAAGAAGGTCGCGGCTGGGCGAGTGGGAGAGCGGCCGGCGGTCGGATTGGCGGTGACACTGGACCGGTTGGACTTTCCCCTTGGACGGCTGAAGACCGGAACGCCGCCTCGGCTCGACGGCCGGACAATCGATTGGTCGCGCGTGGATCGACAGCCGGGGGATCATCCGCCGGAGCCGCTGTCTTTCATGAGCCCCGGAATTCACACCGAGCAGGTGAGCTGCCACATAACCCGGACCACCGAAACAACCCACCGGCTGGTGAGGGAAAATCTTCACCGGGCGCCCATGTATTCCGGGCAGATCGAGAGCCTTGGGCCCCGGTACTGCCCGTCGCTCGAGGACAAGGTCGTGCGCTTCGCGGATCGCGATTCCCACCAGATCTTCCTGGAGCCCGAGGGGCTCGACGACCACACGGTCTATCCCAACGGCATCTCGACGTCGTTGCCGGAGGAGGTGCAACAGGACTTGCTCAGGACGATCCCGGGACTGGAGGATGCCGGCATGATCCGGCCGGGATACGCGATCGAGTATGATTTCGTGGATCCACGCGGGCTGCGGTCGAGCCTCGAGACGCGGCGGGTCCCCGGATTGTATCTGGCAGGCCAGATAAACGGCACGACCGGGTACGAGGAAGCCGCCGGGCAAGGTCTCATGGCCGGGTTGAACGCGGCGTTGGCCGCGCGGGGGGCTGAACCGGTGGTTCTGGACCGGGCCGACGGGTACATCGGTGTGATGATCGACGATCTTGTCACCCGCGGCGTGACCGAACCGTACAGAATGTTCACGTCACGAGCGGAATACCGGCTGCGGCTGCGTGCGGACAATGCGGATGAGCGGCTGACGCCCGTGGGACTGCGGGTTGGCTGTGTCGGTCGGGAGCGGGGTGAGCGCTTCTCACGGAAGGCGGCGGGGTTGGAACGATGGGCGTCGCGCCTGAAGGCGTTGTCGATGACGCCGGCGGAGCTGGGCCGACACGGCGTTGCCGTGAAGCAGGATGGTGTACGACGGCGGGCGTGGGACCTGCTGGCGGATGCCAAGCTCAGCCTGGGGGCGCTCTCCGGGATTTGGCCGGAGCTGGGTGACATCGAAGCCGCCATCGCGGAGCGCCTGCGGGTCGATGCGCGTTATGGCGCGTATCTCGAGCGGCAGGAAGCCGATGTGCGGGCTTTTCGGCGGGACGAGCGGCTTCGGCTTCCGGACGGGCTCGATTACGATGGAGTCGCCGGGTTGTCCACCGAGGCGCGTGAGAGGCTGCGGCAGTCACAACCCGAGAGTCTGGGGCAGGCGGCAAGGATCTCCGGGGTGACGCCGGCGGCCCTGACGGCGTTGCTTCGATATGTCAAGCGGGCAAGGGCCGTGGAAGCCGGACGGGTCGGGCCTTAGCCGCCTCTCGTTCCTTGGGTCGCCGTGTCCGCTAAGATGTCTGTATTGATTCACGTGAAACACGAGCTCGACTAGCCACCTCGATGCAGGATCTCGGCGCCCGCGCACCTGATGACTTTGGACGGCGGATAGACGTTTCACGTGAAACGTTGGCCAAGCTCGAGCTACTCGTCGGGCAGATCCGCGCGTGGCAGGACCGGGTCAATTTGGTCGGGCGGTCGACGCTGAACGATATTTGGGAGCGCCATATTTTTGACAGCGCCCAGCTGTACACGCTGGTTCCCGAGGGGGCCCGAATTCTGGTCGATCTGGGAAGCGGGGCCGGATTTCCCGGCCTGGTTTTGGCTGTCATGGGCGTTCCCGACGTGCACTTGGTCGAGCCGGACCGACGCAAGGCGGCTTTTTTGCGGCACACGGTGGCGCGTTTGGGAATTCCCGTAACTTTGCACGCGGCGCGAGCGCAAGATGTCCAGCCGTTTACCGCCGACGTGGTGACGGCTCGTGCGCTTGCACCGCTTCGCAGGTTGCTGCAGCTGGCGGAGCCGTTCGTAGGCGGTGGAACGGTTTGTCTGTTTCCGAAGGGACGGAGGCTCGATGATGAATTGACCGACG
>JBHICL010000061.1:0-11281 GCA_046759605.1 Alphaproteobacteria bacterium
ACGAGGCCAAGCAGGAGCTCGAGGAGGTGGTCGAGTTCCTGAAGGACCCGCAGAAATTCCAGCGTCTCGGCGGCAAGATCCCGAAGGGTGTTCTGCTGGTCGGACCGCCCGGCACCGGCAAGACCCTTCTGGCCCGGGCGATCGCCGGTGAGGCCAACGTGCCGTTCTTCACGATCTCCGGCTCGGATTTCGTCGAGATGTTCGTCGGCGTCGGTGCGAGTCGGGTCCGCGACATGTTCGATCAGGGCAAGAAGAACGCACCTTGCATCATATTCATCGACGAGATCGATGCCGTCGGCCGCCACCGCGGCGCCGGGCTCGGCGGCGGCAACGACGAGCGCGAGCAAACACTCAACCAGCTACTTGTCGAGATGGACGGTTTCGAGGCCAACGAGGGCGTCATCCTGATCGCGGCCACGAACCGACCCGACGTGCTCGATCCGGCGCTTCTGCGCCCCGGACGGTTCGACCGTCAGGTGGTCGTCCCCAACCCCGACGTGGTCGGGCGCGAGAAGATCCTCAAGGTCCACATGCGGAAGGTGCCGTTGGCGCCGGACGTGGAACCCAGGGTCATCGCGCGCGGAACACCCGGATTCTCCGGGGCGGACCTCGCCAACCTGGTCAACGAAGCGGCGTTGATGGCCGCGCGCGCGGGCAAGCGCATGGTCACCATGGCGGAGTTCGAGTCCGCCAAGGACAAGGTCATGATGGGCGCCGAGCGGCGTTCCATGGTGATGACCGAGGACGAGAAGCGCCTGACCGCGTATCACGAGGCCGGTCACGCGCTGGTCGCGCTGCACATGCGCGGCTCGGAGCCCCTGCACAAGGTGACGATCATTCCCCGTGGCCGCGCCCTCGGTGTCACGATGTCGCTGCCGGAAAGAGACCGTTACAGCTACTCCCAGTTCGAGCTCGAGGCCAAGCTGGCGATGATGTTCGGCGGTCGGGTGGCCGAGGAGCTTATCTTCGGCAGGGACATGGTGACGACCGGCGCCGGCAACGACATCCAGCAGGCCACAGGACTGGCGCGGCGCATGGTCACCGAGTTCGGCTTCAGCGAGAAGCTGGGACCGCTCCGCTACGAGGACAACTCGGAAGAGGTCTTTCTTGGACACTCGGTGGCGCAGCACAAGTCGCTCTCCGACGCAACCGCGAAGCTGATCGACGAAGAGACGCGGCGAATCATCGACGAGGCCGAGAGCCAGGCGCGTCACATCCTGACCGAGCACATCGAAGAACTGCACACCCTGGCGAAAGGACTGCTCGAGTACGAGACCTTGAGCGGCGACGAGGTCAACCGACTCCTGGCCGGCCATCCGATCGACCGTCCCGATTCGGACGAACCATCCGCGACCAAGGCCGGACCGCGTTCCTCGGTGCCGTCGAGCCGCAAGGCCGGCAAGGGCCGCCCCAGCGGACTGGAGCCGGAACCGCAGCCGGAAGGTTGACGCGCACGCTCGTTCGTGCGGCTCAGGCCCCGTCCGGTGCGGGGCCTTTTTCGTATTGTGACCGATGTGGGTACCCACTTGCCGGCCGTGGATTTCCTGGGACCCTCTGGGTATAAGACGGGCAGCGAGTGGCGGGGAAGGACATGGCCCGTAAGCTTTTCGGCACCGACGGCATACGTGGCACGGCCAATCAGGAGCCGATGACCGCGGATACCGCGCTCCGCGTCGCGAAGGCGGTGGGACGGCGGTTCACTCGCGGCGACCACCGGCATCTCGTGGTGATCGGCAAGGACACGCGACTCAGCAACTACATGCTCGAGCCGGCCATGCAGGCGGGGTTCATTGCCATGGGCATGGACGTGGTTGTCGTCGGCCCCATGCCGACGCCGGCCGTCGCCATGCTGACCCGCTCGCTGCGGGCGGACCTGGGCGTGATGATCTCGGCCTCCCACAACCCGTTCGAGGACAATGGCATCAAGCTGTTCGGACCCGACGGCTACAAGCTGTCCGACGAAGTCGAGGCCGAAATAGAGGAGCTCGTGGAGGACGGGCTGGCGAAGCATCTTGCCAAGTCCGCGCATCTCGGCCGCGCCTGGCGGCTCGAGGATGCATCCGGGCGCTACATCGAGTTCGTCAAGTACACTTTTCCGCGGGGTCTGCGCCTCGAGGGGCTCAAAATCGTCGTCGACTGCGCCAATGGCGCGGCCTACAAGGTCGCCCCCAGGGTCCTGTACGAGCTGGGTGCGGAAGTCGTGCCCGTGGGCGTCGATCCCGACGGCACCAACATCAACAAGGACTGCGGCGCGACCCGCACCAGCACGATGCAGGAGCGGGTCGTCTCCCATGGAGCGCAACTCGGCATCGCGCTGGACGGCGACGCCGACCGGGTCATGATCGCCGACGAGAAGGGCGAGCTCCTCGATGGCGACCAGCTCATGGCGCTCGTCGCGAGCTACTGGCAACGGGACCGGCGCCTCCACGGAGGCGGCGTCGTCGCCACCGTGATGTCGAACCTGGGGCTCGAGCGCTACCTGGAGCAATTGGGTCTCGGCCTCGTGCGCACCCGCGTCGGTGACCGCTACGTGCTCGAGCACATGCGCGAGCACGGGTTCAATGTGGGCGGCGAGCAGTCGGGGCATATCATCCTACGGGACTACACGACCACCGGAGACGGCTTGATCGCGGCGCTTCAAGCCCTCGCTGTCCTGGTCGAATCCAAGAAACCTCTCAGCGAGATCGGGCGCGTTTTCACGCCTTTCCCCCAGGTCATGCGCAGCGTCCGCATCACGGGCGGGCGGCCGCTCGACGCGCCGCCGGTGCAAGCTGCGATCAGCGACGGGGAGAGTCGCCTCGGCGCCGACGGCCGACTCGTGATACGTAAATCCGGAACGGAACCGGTGATCCGCGTCATGGCGGAAGGCGCCGACAAGAAGCTGGTGGGCGCCGTGGTCGAAGATATCGCCGGGGCAATCGAGCGCGTCACGGCCTAGGCGCTTCTCCCACGGTCCGGGTATACAGGGGACATGCGAGGACGCGTGCTCATCGTCGCCGGCTCGGATTCGGGCGGCGGCGCCGGAATTCAGGCCGACATCAAGACCGTTACGGCGCTGGGCGGTTATGCGGCCACGGCGATAACCGCCCTTACCGCCCAGAACACTCTGGGCGTGTTCGGGGTGGTGGCGGTGGAGCCGTCGTTCATCGTCCAGCAGATGGAGGTCGTCCTGTCGGACATCGGCGCCGACGCCATCAAGACCGGCATGTTGCATGACGCCGCGGTAGTCCACGCGGTCGCCGAAACGATCGAGGCCGAGGCGGCGGGCGTTCCTCTCGTGGTGGACCCCGTCATGGTGGCCAAGGGCGGCGAGGCGCTCTTGAAACCCGAGGCGGTCGATGCGCTGCAACGACATCTCGTCGCCATCGCGACCATCGTCACGCCGAACGCACCCGAGGCCGCCGCGCTCACGGGCCTCGAGATCGACTCGGCGGAGAAGCAGCGCCAGGCGGCGAGGGCGTTGCTCGATATCGGCGCGAAGGCGGCGCTCGTCAAGGGCGGGCACCTGGCGGGCGAGGTCGTCACGGACGTGCTGGCGACCGCCGCGGGGGTCGAGGAGTTCACCAGTCCCAGGCTGGACACGGCGAACACGCACGGGACCGGGTGCACGCTCGCCTCCGCCGTGGCCACCGGGCTGGCCCAGGCCAAGTCGGTGCACGAGGCGGTGGCGACGGCTCACGCCTATGTCTTCAGGGCGATCGCCGAGGCGCCGGGACTTGGCCGCGGTCATGGGCCGCTCAACCACACGGTCACGATCGGTGGTCGGAGCTCCGACTAGGGTGGCGACCGCGATTGTTGCGGTGCAATAAAACGTTTGCTCTCACCGCTCGCCGGCCATATTTCCCGGGTCGTGGTTACGGCCAGGGAGGAAAGCGTGCCCGAGTTCCCGATGTATCAAATCGACGCCTTCACCAACCGCGTTTTCGGCGGCAACCCGGCCGCTGTCTGCCCCCTGGAGGCATGGCTGCCGGACGGCGTGCTTCAGTCCATCGCGGCCGAGAACAATCTGTCCGAGACCGCGTTCTTCGTGTCCAGTGGCGGCGACTTCGATCTGCGCTGGTTCACACCCACGGTGGAGGTGGATCTCTGTGGCCACGCGACCCTTGCCGCCGCCTGCCTGATAACCCGGCGCCTCGAGCCGGAGCGGAGCGAGGTGCGGTTCCATACCCGCGCGGCCGGACGGCTCGACGTCCGCGACGATGACGATCTGCTGATCATGGACTTTCCCGCGCTTCCGCCGGCGCCCGCCACGGTGCCCGACGCGCTGGCGCAAGCCTTCGGTGGGCAATCGGTGGAGATGTTCGCCGCCGTCAAGAACATGGCGGTCCTGGCGGACGAGGCGGCGGTGCGGGACTTCGCGCCCGATTTCGAGGCCATCGCCGGCGCCGGCGGGGACGGACTGATCGTGACGGCGCCCGGTGAGGACTGCGACTTCGTATCGCGCTACTTTGCCCCCCATGCGGGCATCCCCGAGGATCCGGTCACGGGATCCGCGCACTGCACGCTTGCGCCGTATTGGGCCGGGCGTCTGGGCAAGAACGACCTGCACGCACGGCAGGTCTCGAAGCGAGGCGGCGAGGTGCGCTGCCGCGTTCGCGGCGACCGGGTCGATATTGCCGGGCACGCGGTCGAGTACATGAATGGGGTGATCCGCGTAGAATAACGAGCGATGAGCACCGTAACCGTGACAGCGGCGCGCGGCGACGCGGACCTCGAGTCCCTGCGAGCGCTGTTCCTGTCCTACGCCGAATCCCTGGGGTTCAGTCTGTGCTTCCAGGGCTTCGAGGACGAGCTGGACGAGCTGCCGGGCGCCTATGCGCCGCCGGCCGGCGAGCTGTGGCTGGGTCGTCGTGGCGACATGCCCTTGGGATGCGTCGGTGTGCGACCGCTCGGCGACGGGCATGCCTGCGAGATGAAGCGGCTCTATGTGACGCCGGACGCGCGCCGGCTCGGCCTCGGCCGGCGGCTGGCGGAAACCTCTGTCGTGTTTGCCCGCGAGGCGGGTTACACGATCATGCGTCTCGATACGATACGGGACCGGATGACGGCCGCCGAGGCGCTCTACCAGTCCATGGGGTTTCGAGAGACGCCGCCGTATTACGACAACCCCATACCCGGCGCCGTATACTACGCCCGCGATCTGACCATCCCTTGAGGCGCAAGAAGCGGGTGGCGCCGGCGGGCCGCGCGAGGCTAGGCTCCCCATTCGATCAAGGATGGAGCGCGGAAACATGAGCGGATTATCGGTCGGGTCCCACGAAGAACCCGCTTTGGGTGTCGAGGCGATGCAGGATGACGAGGCCACCGTCTCCCGCGCGATCGCGTGGCTCACGCGCAATTATGCGACGCAGCCGTCCCTCGCGGAGGCCGCCGCAAAGGCGGGCATGAGTCCGTTTCACTTCCAACGCGTCTTCTCGCGCCACGTTGGCGTCAGCCCCAAGAAGTTCGTGCAGTATTTGACCCTCCGGCACGCCAAGGCGCGGCTGGCGGAGGCGGCGAGCGTGCTGGACGCGGCTTACGACTCGGGACTGTCCGGGCCCGGCCGGCTGCACGATCTGTTCGTCACTCACGAATCGCTGACCCCCGGCGAGTGGAAGACCCAGGCGGCCGGCATGGTGCTGCGCTACGGCTGGCATTCCAGCCCGTTCGGCGGCTGCCTTTTGATCGCCAGCGACCGCGGCATATGCGGGCTGGGGTTCGCGGACAGAGGCGAGCGCGCCGCGGCCTTCGCCGATCTCGCGCACGGCTATGGCGCGGCGACGCTGGTGGAGGACCGGGCCGTGACCGCACGGCTCGCCGCGCAGGCGTTCGATCGCGATCCGGCGGAGCTGCACCTGGTGTTGCGCGGGACGCCCTTTCAGCTCAAGGTCTGGGAGGCCTTGCTGCGGATCCCCTTCGGCACGGTCGTAAGCTATGGAGACCTTGCCGCGCGGCTGGGCAGGCCGGACGCCCAGCGCGCTGTCGCGGGCGCCGTTGCGCGCAATCCCGTCTCGTGGTTGATCCCCTGTCACCGCGTGCTGCGCGCGACCGGGGCCATAACCGGCTACCGCTGGGGGCCCGAGCGCAAACGCGCGATCCTGGCGTGGGAGGCGGCGCGCCTCGAAGCCGGCTAGAGCCCGCCGGGACCTGGGAAGCGGACAAACGCGTCAAACGGATCGAGCGCCTTCTCGTTCATTGTGCCTGATCAGGCTCGCTGAGGCGTCCCTATCCCCTCTTCACGCGCCGCCGCCGGACGTTAAACTGGCGGCGGCACGAAGTTGAGAGGGCATTCGGCATGGGCAGGCTCGTCGAAGGTGCATGGACGAGTGACGACGGTGCGTCCGCCGTGAGTTCCGATGGCAGATATCGGCGCCCGGACTCGATCGTTCGTAACTGGATCACGACCGGCGGAGAGCCGGGCCCCACGGGCGAGGGCGGCTTCCCGGCGGAGCCCGGTCGCTACCATCTTTATGTCGCCATCAACTGCCCCTGGGCGCATCGCACCCGCATCATGCGCGGCCTCAAGAAGCTGGAAGGGCTTGTAGGGCTCGTCATCGCCGCCCCCCGCCGCACCGAGGGGGGCTGGGTCTTCGACAATCACGACCCCCGGTACCGCGACACCGTGCTCGGCACGGACTATCTGCATCAGGTCTACACGCGAGGCCTGTCCGGCTACACCGGGCGGGTCACGGTGCCGGTGCTGTGGGACGCCGAGCGCGGGACCATGGTCAGCAATGAATCATCCGACATTATCCGGATGTTCAACACCGCATTCGCCCACCTCGCGCCGGAGACGCCCGACTACTATCCGTCCGAGCTGCGGCCGGAGATCGACGAGCTCAATCGGACCATCTATCACAACGTCAACAACGGGGTGTACAGGGCCGGCTTCGCGAGAACCCAGGAGGCGTACGACGAGGCGGTGACGGGGCTGTTCGAGACCCTCGATGCGCTCGAGGAGCGCCTGGACCGGCGACGCTACCTGACCGGCGACCGGCTGACCGAGGCCGACTGGCGGCTGTTCCCGACATTGGCGCGCTTCGACGTCGCCTATTACGGCGCGTTCAAGTGCAACCTGCGGCGGCTTGTGGACTATCCCAATTTGTGGGGGTACGCGCGCGAGCTCTTCCAGATGCCCGGCATCGCCGAAACCGTCGACCTGGAGATCTACAAACGCGGGTACTACTCGACAAGCCAGCTTCGTAATCCGTTCGGCATCGTGCCTTTCGGTCCCGAGATCGACTTCTCGGCGGCGCATGGCCGCGACGCCAAGTTCGGCTAGCCGGAAAAACGGTTATCGCCCGGCGGGTTAGCCCGGCGGACCGGCGGCTCGAAACACCCGCTTGACCGAGCCGGCCGTTGGCCGCTAAGGCTGTGGGCGAGAGGGATGGCGCGGCCCATGCATGGGGCCGGGGTGCGCGTGGACACAGTATGAGATTCGTCGTCATCGCCAGCCGGGCGGCTGCCGAGCCTGCCCAATCGCGTCGCCGGAGCGACGACCCGGGCGAGGTGCGATGACCCCCATCGATCCCGGCGTCGGCATGTGGGCGACCTTCGCCATCATCGCGGGGGGTCTGGCGTTCTACATGTCGGAGCGGGTCCCCCTGGCGGTCACCTCGCTCGGCATCATATGCGTCCTCTTGATCCTGTTTCATGTGGCGCCTCTCGCCGACGAGAGCGGCGCCAACCGCCTGGGCCCGGCAAGGCTGTTGTCCGGTTTCGCAAACCCGGCGCTGCTGACCGTGGTGGGGCTCCTGGTGATGGGACAGGGACTGGCCCAGACCGGCGTCCTCGAGCGCGGCGCGGGCTTCATCCTCGCGGCCACGAAGGGCGATCCCCTGCCGGCGTTCGCGCTGGCGTTCGTTGCGGTGCTCGTCGTGAGCGGCTTCCTCAACAACACCCCGGTGGTGGTGATCTTCATCCCCATCATGCAGGGCCTGGCTGAGACCCTGCGCCGCTCGCCGAGCCGGTTGATGATGCCGTTGAGCTTTGCCGCGATCCTCGGCGGCATGACGACTCTCATCGGCTCGAGCACCAACATTCTCGTGGCCGAGACGCTGGTCGAACTGGGCCGTCCGGGACTCGGCTTCTTCGACTTCACGATCCCGGGTGTCGTTCTCGCCGGCTCCGGCCTCGTCTATGTGCTGTGGGTGGCGCCTCGTCTGATGCCCGACCGGACCCCCCTCACAACGGAGATCGCCGGCGGCCGGCATTTCATTGCCCAGATCAGCGTCGCCCCCTCCAGCAAGTTCGAGGGCCTCAGCCCCAGAGGCGGTTTCTTTCCGCACCTGAAGGACGTGACGGTACGTATGATCCAGCGTGGGGAGCATGCGTTCCTGCCGCCGTTCGAGGACAGCCTGGAGCTGAGCCCGGGCGACGTTCTCGTCGTGGCGGCAACGCGCAAGGCGCTGACGGAAGTCGTCAAAGGCGAGACCGGACTGCTCCATCCAGAGCTGGAACGGGATCGGGACGAGCCGGCGGACGGCGCCGGGCCCCCGCCATGGCAGCGCGGCGATCAGATACTCGCCGAGGCGATGGTCCAGCCCACTTCGCGTCTCATCGGGCAGACCCTCGAGCAGATCGGCTTCCGCTATCGCTACCACTGCATCGTTCTCGGGATCCAGCGCCGTTCGCAGATGATCCGCAGTAGGGTGACCGAGATCCGCCTGCAGGCCGGCGACGTTATCCTCATCCAGGGACGGCGCTCGGACGTGCGAGCACTCCGGGGAGATAGGGACGTTCTGCTGATCGAGTGGTCGGCCGCCGATCTGCCTTCGGTTCATCATGCGCGCTCAGCGCTTTTCATCTTTGCCGCGACCATAGGATTGGCGGCAGCCGGGCTGGTGCCCATCGTCGTCGCCGCCCTGTGGGGCGCGGTGCTCATGCTGCTGAGCGGCGTCATGAACGTGCGCCAGGCGGGTCGCGCCATCGATCGCAACGTCGTCATGATGATCGCGGCGGCGCTGGCCCTGGGGGCGGCGTTGCAGGAGACGGGCGGGGCGGCGTTCCTCGCCGGGCTCATGCTCCAGGCGGCGGGCGACGCGGGTCCCAGGGCCGTCCTCTCCGGCTTCTTCCTGTTGGTCGCGCTGCTTTCCAACGTGATCAGCACGAAGGCGACCGCGGTGCTGTTCACACCCATCGCCGTCGGCATCGGCGATGGGTTGGGCGTCTCCGTCGAGCCGTTCGCCGTCGCCGTCGTATTCGCTGCCAACTGCAGCTTCGCGTCTCCGGTGGGCTATCAGACCAACCTCATGGTCATGGCGCCCGGCAATTATCGCTTCAGCGATTTCGCGCGCGCGGGGCTGCCGCTCCTGGTCCTCGTCTGGGCGGCGTTCAGCCTGTTCGCACCCTGGTACTACGGACTCTAGAGCAACCGAACCCGCGACAAGCTGGCCGTTGACGCACGGCCGGAATGTCTTATGGTCCCCGGCGGGCCACGTCCTCCCAACGGGACGCGGCGTTCTGGAAGGAACGCGAAACGTGAATGACAAGACCACGCGACCGGACGTCCGTCCGAACATTCCCTTCTTCTCTTCCGGACCTTGCGCCAAGCGACCCGGCTGGTCGCCCGAGGCGCTGGCGGACGCCTGTGTCGGACGCTCTCACCGTTCCGAGCCGGCCAAGGCCAAGCTCCGCGCGGTCCTGGACAGGAGCCGGGCGATCCTCGGCATACCCGACGATTACCGGATCGCCATCGTGCCCGCCTCGGACACGGGGGCCTTCGAGATGGCGATGTGGTCGCTCCTGGGGGCGCGGGGCGTTGATGTGCTGGCCTGGGAAAGCTTCGGCAAGGGATGGCTCAACGACGTGGTGGGACAGCTCGGGCTCGAGGGGGTACGCACGTTCGAGGTCGACTACGGCGACCTGCCCGATCTCTCCCGGGTCGATGGCGCTCGCGACATCGTCTTCACGTGGAACGGAACCACCTCGGGCGTGCGCGTGCCCGATGGCGACTGGATCGACCCCCGGCGCGAGGGCCTCACGATCTGTGACGCCACGTCCGCCGTGTTCGCAATGGATCTTCCCTGGCCCCGCCTCGACGCCGTCACGTGGTCGTGGCAGAAAGTCCTCGGGGGGGAGGCCCAACACGGCATGCTCGTGCTCAGCCCGCGCGCGGTTGCCCGGCTCGAGCGCCACGATCCCCCCTGGCCGCTGCCGAAGATCTTCCGGCTGACGAGCGGCGGCAGATTGGCGCACGAGATCTTCGAGGGCTCCACAATCAACACCCCTTCGATGCTGTGTGTCGAGGACCAGCTCGACGCCCTCGCCTGGGCCGAGAGCCTCGGTGGGCTGCCGGCGCTCATCGAACGGAGCGAGGGCAACTTCGAGGTGTTGGCGCGCTGGATCCAGAGGACGCCCTGGGTCGACTTTCTCGCCGCCGATCCGGCCACGAGGTCGTGCACGAGCGTGTGCCTGAAGATCGTCGACCGCTGGTTCCAAGGGCGCCCGAGGGCGGAGCAGGCGCGGATCGTCAGGGAAATCGCGGCGCTCCTGGAAGCCGAGGGCGTCGCCTACGACATCGCCGGGCATCGCGACGCGCCACCGGGGCTGCGGCTCTGGGCGGGGGCCACGGTGGAGCGATCCGACATGGCGGCGCTACCGCCCTGGCTCGACTGGGCGTTTGCAAGGATCAAGGCGGCTTCGGCGGCCGCCGTCAAGTGAGGGAACTTCACATGCCGAGAGTGCTGATCTCCGACAACCTGAGCCCCAAGGCGGCGGACATATTCGAGAACCGCGGCGTTGACGTGGACGCGAAACCCGGTCTCGAGCCGGACAAGCTCCTGTCCTTGATCGGCGCCTACGACGGGCTCGTGGTCCGGTCCGCGACGAAGGTTACAGCGGAGGTCCTGGCGCGGGCGGAGAAGCTCAAGGTCGTCGGCCGCGCCGGTATCGGCGTCGACAATATCGACCTCACGGCCGCCACCAGCCGCGGCATCGTCGTCATGAACACACCCTTCGGGAATGCCATTACGACGGCCGAGCACGCCGTCGCCATGATGATGGCGCTGGCACGCCAGATCCCTGCCGCGGATCAATCGACCCGGGCAGGTCGGTGGGAGAAGTCGCGTTTCGTCGGCGTCGAGCTGGCCGGCAAGACGCTGGGCGTCATCGGTTGCGGCAACGTAGGCTCGATCGTCGCGGAACGAGCCCTCGCGTTGCGCATGAAGGTGGTGGCCTACGACCCCTACCTGGGCGAGGAACGGGCCGACGAGCTGGGCACGCAGAAAGTCGATCTGGATACGCTGTTGGCCCGGGCTGACATCATCTCGTTGCACGCGCCGCTCACGGACCAGACGCGCAA
>JBHICL010000062.1:0-11280 GCA_046759605.1 Alphaproteobacteria bacterium
GTTTCCCCAAGTCCATCTGCACCTCGGTGAATCACGTGGTCTGCCACGGGATCCCCGGCGACAAGCGCCTCACGCCGGGCGACATCGTCAACATCGACGTGACCGTGATCCTCGAGGGCTGGCACGGCGATACGAGCCGCATGTTCTATGTGGGCGAGGTGCGGCGGCTGCCGCAACGCCTGTGCCAGGTGACGTTCGAGGCGATGTGGAAGGGCATCGAGGCCGTGCGTCCCGGCGCCACCCTGGGCGACATCGGCCACGCCATCCAGACCCATGTCGAGGCCGAGCGCTTCTCCGTCGTGCGCGATTTCTGCGGCCACGGCCTGGGCCGGGTGTTCCACGACGCGCCGAGCATCCTCCACTTCGGCGAGCCGGGCACCGGGTTGGAGCTGCGCGAGGGCATGTTCTTCACCATCGAGCCCATGGTGAACGCGGGCCGCTTCGACGTGAAGATCCTCGGCGACGGCTGGACCGCGGTGACCAAGGACCGGTCGCTCTCGGCCCAGTTCGAGCACTCCGTCGCCGTCACCGCCCAGGGCCACGAGGTCTTCACGATGTCGCCGATGGGCCTGGAGAAACCGCCCTACGACCACGTTTGAGCCCCGCACCGCCGGTGCACGCAAACCGAGAGCAAGAACAGCGTCGCCCGTCCCCCGTGTCCGTTTCCAGCGACAACAAAGGCCACCGCGGCCGCCTGCGCGCCCGCTTCCTCACCGACGAGGGCGCCTCCATGCCGGATTACGAGCTTCTGGAGCTGCTCCTGTTCACGGCCCAGCCCCGGGGCGACACCAAGCCCGCGGCGAAGGCGCTGGTGAAGCGCTTCGGGAACCTGGCCGGCGTCCTCAGCGCGAGCCCGCGCGAGCTGCGTGAGATCGAGGGCATCGGCGAGACGGCGGTGGTGGCGATCAAGTGCGCCCGCGCCGCGGCGCTTCGCATGGCGCGGGAAGAGATCGTCAACCGGCCGGTGCTCGGCTCGTGGCAGAAGGTACTGGACTACTGCCGCGCGGCGCTGGCGCACGAAAAGACAGAACGGCTCCACCTGCTGTTCCTCGACCGCAAAAACGCGCTGATCGCCGACGAGGCGCACCAGCGCGGCACCGTGGACCACACACCCGTCTATCCGCGGGAGGTGGTCAAGCGGGCGCTGGAGCTGGAAGCCTCGGCGATCATCCTGGTGCACAATCACCCGAGCGGCGATCCGACGCCCAGCCGCGACGACGTGGAGATCACCCGCGCCATCATCGAGGCGGCGGAGCCCCTGGGCGTGGCCGTGCACGACCACCTCATCATCGGCCACGCCGCCCATGCGAGCCTCAAGTCCATGGGGCTGATATAAGGAAGATGGAGAGGCCGAGGCGCGGCCATGAACCCATTCTTTCAGCTTCACAGCGGCATACCCCGGGAGGGACCGGGAAGCGACGCCTCGACCCGGCGCGCCATCGGCGCCCTGCCGCCGCTCTCCGAGGCGCCAAGGATCCTCGACGTGGGTTGCGGCCCCGGAAAGCAGACCCTCGTCCTCGCCCGCGCCCTCGGCGGACGGATCGACGCCATCGACCTGCACGAGCCTTTTCTCGAGCGGCTTCGGCGGGCGGCGGCCGATGCCGGGCTGGGCCATCTCGTCACCACGCGCCGGCTGTCCATGGACGCCCTCGACTACCCGCTGGAGAGCTTCGACCTGATCTGGTCCGAAGGCGCGGCCTATGTCATGGGCGTCGGGAACGCACTGCGCGCCTGGCGCCCAATCCTGCGGACGGGCGGGTGCCTCGCCTTCACCGAGCCCACCTGGCTTACCGACGCGCCGCCGGCGGAGGCCGCGGAGATCTTTTCCGACTATCCAGGCATGACCGACGTGGACGGCAACCTGGAAAGAGCGGACCGCGCGGGCTACGACGTGCTCGCGCATTTCACGCTGCCGCCCGAGGACTGGTGGGCGGAGTATTATGGCCCGCTCGAGCGGCGCATAGCCGAGCTGCGGCCCACCTGCGCGCCGGGCTCGGAGCTGGCCCGCGTCCTCGACACCGAGGAGCACGAGATCGCCGTCCGACGGCGTCACGGCGCGAGCTACGGCTACGTCTTCTTCGTTCTCAGGCGACGGGCCGGGGGCGCGCACGACCGGTAGCGGCGCGAGGCCGTCTTGCGGCCCGGAGGCCGCCGACCTATGGTGCTGGCGAGCGAGACCAGCCGCGCGCCGCCCATGATCCCCCGTTACAGCCGCCCACCGATGGCCGCCATCTGGGCGCCCGAGAACAGGTTCCGGATCTGGTTCGAGATCGAGGCGCACGCCTGCGACAAGCAGGCGGAGCTGGGGATCATCCCCCCCGACGCCGCGCGCGCGCTCCGGGAACGGGGCAAGTGGGAGATCGCGCGGATCGAGGAAATCGAGGGGGAGGTCAGGCACGACGTCATCGCCTTCCTCACCAACCTCGCCGAGCACGTGGGTCCGGAGGCGCGGTTCGTCCACCAGGGCATGACCTCCTCGGACGTCCTCGACACCTGCCTCTCGGTACAGCTCACCCAGGCCGCCGACCTGCTGAGCGCCGACCTGGACGAGCTCGCCGCGGCGCTCGAACGGCGCGCCCGCGAGCACAAGGACACGATCTGTATCGGCCGCAGCCATGGGGTGCATGCCGAGCCGACCACGTTCGGCCTCAAGCTCGCCGGCCATTACGCCGAGTTCGACCGTTGCCGCGCGCGGCTCGCGACCGCGCGCGCGGAGATCGCCACCTGCGCCATCTCCGGCGCCGTCGGCACCTTCGCCAACGTCGATCCCGCAGTGGAAGCCCATGTGGCGGAGAAGCTGGGGCTTCGGCCCGAGCCGATCTCGACCCAGGTGATCCCCCGCGACCGCCACGCCATGTTCTTCGCCACCCTCGCCGTCATAGCCGGCGCCGCCGAGCGCCTGGCCATCGAGATCAGGCACCTGCAGCGCACCGAGGTGCGCGAGGCGGAGGAGCGCTTCGCCCGCGGCCAGAAGGGCTCGAGCGCCATGCCGCACAAGCGCAACCCGGTGCTCAGCGAGAACGTGACGGGCCTCGCCCGGCTCGTACGCGGCGCCGTCGTCCCGGCGCTCGAGAACACCGCGCTCTGGCACGAGCGCGACATCTCGCATTCGTCGGTGGAGCGCGTGATCGCGCCGGACGCCACCATCGCGCTCGACTTCGCGCTGGCCCGCCTCGCCTCGATCGTGGATGGGCTCGTGGTCCATCCCGAGGCCATGCGGCACAACCTGGAGAGGCTCGGAGGGCTCATCCACTCCGAACGCGTGCTGCTCGCGCTGACCCAGTCCGGGATGGCCCGCGAGGAGGCCTACGCGATCGTGCAGGGGCATGCCGAGCGCGCCTGGCGGGACGGCGCCGATTTCCGCGCATTACTCGCCGAGGACGCCGCGATCGTGGGGGCCCTGGGGACCGAGGGCCTGGATCGCCTCTTCGACCTGGCGCATGCGACGCGCCACGTGGACACGATTTTCAAGCGTGTGTTCGGCGATTGACATCCCGGCTTTGGCGCCGGGAACGGGTCGAGGGACCGTGGTGGGTCGGCTTATTCCTCGGGCGCGGCCTGCTCGGCTTCCAGCTGCCTCGCGGCCTCGCTCATGAGCTCGTCCATGTGCTTCCGCACCAGGTGTTCGGACGTCTCGATGCCTTTTGCCTGCAGGTCGCCCAGGACCTTCTGCAGCACGTCGTTGTCGCCAGGCTCCTGAAAATCCGCCGCCACCACCTCCCTGGCGTAAGCCTCGGCGTCGCTGCCGCCGAGCCCCATCTTCCCGGCCGCCCACAGCCCCAGGAGCTTGTTTCGCCGGGCCGTGACCTTGAACTGAAGCTCCTGATCGCGCTTGTACTTTGCTTCGAAGGCTTTTTCGCGCTCTTTGAACGTCGTCATGCGGACCAGCCTCAACCTCGTTTATTATCTCTATGTATATAACCACCCGCGGGCTGCCAGTGTAACGGGAATTTTGGGCAAGCGGCGGACCAGCCAATGCATATGCATCTGTCGAAACATTCGTGCGGAAGCGAGTCTTTACAGGCACTTCCGGGCCGTTCGATGGACGTGCGCGGGGAAGCGAGTCTTTACAGGCACTTCCGAGCCGTTCCCTAGACATGGCCGGAACCCGAAAAGAGCTCCCCGGAAAAGCTGGACCCGCAGCCGAATTGCCGCCTTGCAGGAACGGCGACATCCGTCTAGCGTCCCTGCACAACAAGAAAGTTTCAATGTCTTGAAGGCGATACCCATGGCCGAGCCGGCCCTGGAAGTCCACGACCTGCACAAGAGCTTCGGCACGCTCGAGGTCCTCAGAGGCGTTTCGGCAACCGCCAACGAGGGCGACGTGATCGCGATGATCGGGGCCAGCGGCTCGGGCAAGAGCACCTTCCTGCGCTGCATCAACCTCTTGGAGACGCCGGACTCGGGCACGATCGCCGTGCGCGGCGAGCAGATCCGCATGAGGGAACGACGGGGCGGCGAGCTGGTCCCCGTCGATCGCAGACAGGTTGACCGCATCCGGACCCGGCTCGGCATGGTTTTCCAGAGCTTCAACCTGTGGACCCACATGACGGTGCTGGAGAACGTCGTCGAGGCGCCGGTGCACGTGCTCAAGAAACCGAGGCGCGTGGCGTTGGAGGAGGCCCGCGAGCTGTTGGACAAGGTCGGTATCGCCGAGAAGGCCGACCAGTACCCGTCGCACCTGTCAGGCGGCCAACAGCAGCGCGCCGCCATCGCCCGGGCGCTCGCCATGGAACCGGACGTGATGCTGTTCGACGAGCCCACCTCCTCCCTCGACCCCGAGCTCGTGGGCGAGGTCCTTCGCGTCATGCGGCAGCTCGCCGAGGAGGGCCGCACGATGATCCTGGTGACCCACGAGATGGGCTTCGCGCGCGAGGTCTCCAGCAGTGTCCTGTTCCTGCACGAGGGCCGGGTGGAGGAGGAGGGAACGCCCGCGCAGGTCTTCGAGAACCCGGTATCGGCGCGTTGCCGCCGGTTCCTGTCCGCCCACCTCCAGCAGCGCACCAATACATAAGATCGTGATTTTGGCTGCTTTTCCTTGACCGAAGCTCCTTTTGCGGTCCTGATTAACGCAGAAAACGCCCCCTTGGGCGTCAGAAATGGGGAGTGGAGAGAATGAGGAGAACCCTCACGGCCCTGGTCGGCGCCGCCGCACTGGCACTGACGGTCGGCGCGGCGCAGGGCAAGGACTGGAAGCAGGTCAAGATCGGCACGGAGGGCGCCTACCCGCCGTGGAACAGCACCAATGCGGACGGACAGCTCGTGGGCGCGGAGATCGACCTGGCCATGGAGCTTTGCAAGCGCATGGGCGTGACCTGCGAGGTCGTGGCGCAGGACTGGGACGGCATCATCCCGGCCCTCAAGAACGGCAAGTACGACGCCATCATGGCCGGCATGTCGATCACCGAGGAGCGCATGACGCAGATCAACTTCTCGCGGGGCTACTTCAACGATCCCGCGCGCCTCGCGGTCCTCAAGGACTCCGAGCTGGCCGGGCTCGAGACGGTCGAAAACCTGACCCTCGACGACATCGACGCCGCCGAGCAGGAGACCCTCGACAAGCTCAAGACGGCGCTGAGCGGCAAGACCGTGGGCGTGCAGATTGCGACCATCCATCAGAACTTCGTCGAGAAGTACCTGGGCGACGCGGTCGACCTGCGAACCTACCAGACCCAGGACGAGCTGAACCTGGACCTTCAGGTGGGGCGTATCGACGTGGCGCTCGCCGACAACGGCGCCTTCGCCGACTTCATGGAGAAGGCGGAAGGCGAGAACATCGTCCTTACGGGTCCCAAGATGTCGGGCGACGTGTTCGGAGCCGGCGTGGGCGTCGGGATCCGCAAGGAGGACGAGGACCTGCTGGCCCTGTTCAACAAGGCCATCGAGGAGGCCACGGCCGACGGGACCGTCGGTCGCATTTCGAAGGACTGGTTCGGCTTCGATCTGTCGATGCAATAGACCCCGATGGGGCTTAGTACCGGGCGGCCGCCGTCGCGGGACGGTGGCCACCTCGTTACGATAGCGCAATGAAGTAGCGCCGGGCCATGGGTCTTCTGGGATTCGGCCCCGAGGGGTGGGGCGACGAGATGGCCTTCGCCGGGGTGGTGACGATCGCCCTCAGCCTCTCGGCGACCGCGCTCGGCCTGGTGTTCGGCACCATCGGCGCCATCGCCAAGCTCTCGAGCTCGGCGCAGGCCCGCGCCGTCGGGACCGGGTATACGACGGTCGTCCGGGGCATCCCGGAGCTGCTCATCATCTACCTGTTCTTCTTCGGCGGCAGTGGCGCCATCATGGCCGTCGCCAGGGTCTTCGGCTACCACGGCTACATCGAGCTCAACGCATTCACCATCGGCACGCTCGCGCTCGGCATCATTTCGGGGGCGTACTCGACCGAGGTGCTGCGTGGCGCCGCCCTGGCCGTCCCCAGCGGGCAGATCGAGGCCGCCCGCGCCTGCGGCATGTCCGGCCTGCTCGTCTTTCGCCGCATCATGGTCCCCCAGGTGCTGCGCTACGCGCTCCCGGGGCTGGGCAACGTCTGGCAGATCACGCTCAAGGACACGTCCCTCATCTCGGTGACGGGGCTCGTGGAGATCATGCGTCAGGCCCATGTGGGGGCGGGCTCGACGCGTTCGCCCTTCGTCTTCTTCTTCGCCGCGGCCGTCATCTATCTCTTGTTCACCACCGTCTCGGGCGCCGGGTTCCGGCGGGCCGAGGGCTGGGCGAACAAGGGCGTAAGGCGGGCCTGAGGGAAGGGTCGCATGGACTTCGCGCTCATGCGGGAGAGCATTCCCGAGCTTCTGGGCGGGCTGGGCCTGACGCTCCAGCTCGTAAGCCTGTCCCTCGCCATCGGTTTCGTGCTGGCGCTGGGCATCGCCCTCATGCGCCTCTCGCCCTATCCGCCGCTCTCCGGGTTCGCCCGGGGCTATGTTTTCGTCTTCAGGGGCACGCCGATTCTGGTTCAGATCTTCCTCATCTATTTCGGGCTCGCGCAGTTCGAATGGATACGCGAGAGCATCCTGTGGGCAATCCTGAGGGAGCCGTTCTGGGCCGGAATCATCGCGCTGTCCTTGAACACGGCCGCGTATACCTCCGAGATCCTCCGTGGCGGTATCGAGTCGGTGCCGTACGGACAGGTCGAGGCGGCACGCGCCTGCGGCATGGGCCAGGTACTCGGCTATCGGCGCATCATCCTGCCGCAAGCGTTCCGGCAGGCGTTGCCGGCCTACGGCAACGAAATGATACTCATGGTGAAGGCGAGCTCGCTGGTGAGCACCATAACCCTTCTGGAGATCACAGGGATCGCCCGCGGGATCATCTCGCGCACCTTCTCGCCGGTGGAGATCTTCCTCGTCGCCGGCGCCCTCTATCTCGCGATCAATTTTGGAATCACCCTTGTTGTTCAATGGCTTGAGGGCCGCCTGACGCCGCACCTCCGGCGTAGCTGAGACCCCCACGGGCGCGCCCGGCGACGCCATTTGGCCGGATTGTACAGAGGGGCCGCAGTTGCTATATCTGGCGGTGGCCCCATGCGGCCAGACCTAGCGGAGCCACGTCCATGGCCCGACGACGGAAAATCTACGAAGGCAAGGCCAAAGTGCTGTTCGAGGGGCCCGAGCCGGGTACGCTCGTCCAGTACTTCAAGGACGACGCCACCGCCTTCAACAACCAGAAAAAAGGCGTCATTACCGGGAAAGGCGTCCTCAACAACCGCATCTCGGAATACCTGATGATGCGGCTCGCCGAGGCCGGCATTCCCACCCACTTCGTCCGCCGACTCAACATGCGGGAGCAGCTGGTCCGGGAGGTCGAGATCATCCCGGTCGAGGTGGTGGTTCGGAACATGGCCGCCGGTTCGTTCTCCGAGCGGTTTCGGATGAGCGAGGGATCGCCCCTCCCGCGATCCATCGTCGAGTATTTCTACAAATCCGACGAGCTCGGCGACCCCCTGGTGACCGAGGAGCACGTCACCGCGTTCGGCTGGGCCACGCCCCAGGAGCTGGACGACATGCTGTCGTTGAGCCTCAGGATCAACGACTTCCTGTCCGGGCTCTTTCTCGGCGTCGGCCTGCGCCTGGTCGACTTCAAGCTGGAGTACGGCCGGCTGTACACGGACGACCAGGTGCGCATGGTGCTCGCGGACGAGATCACGCCGGACGGATGCCGGCTGTGGGATATCGAGACCAACGAGAAGCTGGACAAGGATCGCTTCCGCCGTGACCTCGGCAACGTGGCCGAGGCTTACCAGGAAGTAGCGCGCCGGCTGGGCATCCTGCCGGAGGCGGGGCCGCGGGACCTCAAGGGCCCGGCGACGCTGCAGTAATCGGCCGCCTTGAGGGCGCGCGTACACATCACGCTCAAACCGGGCGTCCTGGATCCCCAGGGTCAGGCCATCGGCAACGCGCTCGCGGGCCTCGGCTTCACCGGGGTCGGGGCCGTGCGGCAGGGCAAGTACCTGGAGCTCGACCTCGCCGAGAACGACCGCGGCGCGGCCCGGGCCAAGGTCACCGAGATGTGCGAGAAGCTGCTCGCCAACCCCGTCATCGAGGACTACGCCATCGATCTCGACGGCTGAACCGCGTCACGCTTGCAGCACGGAAAGCGACTCCCTACTGTACCGCCGGCGCTCACGTTCCGTCCCCGGAGCAGCACCCGTTGACGGCGACCATCATCGTCTTTCCCGGCTCCAACTGCGACCGCGACGTCAAAGTCGCCCTCTCACGGTCCCTGGGGCGCGAGCCGCGCATGGTCTGGCACGGCGACAGCGAACTGGGGGACAGCCGGCTGATCGTGCTGCCGGGCGGCTTCTCCTATGGCGACTACCTTCGCTCCGGCGCGATCGCGGCGCAGTCACCGGCCATGAGGGAGGTCGTGCGACGGGCGCGGGCGGGCGTCCCGGTCCTGGGTATCTGCAACGGCTTCCAGATCCTGACCGAGGCCGGGCTCCTGCCGGGGGCGCTCTTGCGCAACGTGGGCCTCCGCTTCATCTGCCGGCGCGTCACCCTGCGCGTCGACAACGCCGAGTGCCCACTCACCCGGGGCTACGACGAGGGCCAGCTCATCCGGCTTCCCATCGCCCACCACGACGGCAACTATCACGCCGACGGGGAAACGCTGGAGAGGCTCGAGGGCGAGGGCCGGATTGCGTTCCGCTACGCCACGCCGGACGGCGCCGCGACGGCCGAGGCCAACCCCAACGGCTCGGCGCGGAACATCGCCGGCATCGTGAACGAGGCCGGCAACGTGCTCGGAATGATGCCGCACCCGGAGCGTGCCGCCGATCCGCTGCTCGGCGGCAGTGACGGCCGGCCCATGTTCGACGCTCTCGCGCGGGCGCTCGCGCCATGACCGGGCCGCCGCCGCCAAACGACCTCATGGGACTCGACGAGCACGAGTACGAGGCGGCCGTCCGCATCCTCGGCCGCGCACCCAGCCGGGCAGAGCTGGGTATCTTTTCCGCCATGTGGTCGGAGCACTGCTCCTACAAATCGTCGCGCAAGTGGCTGAAAAAGCTGCCGATGGAAGGGCCGTGGGTCATTTTCGGCCCGGGCGAGAACGCCGGTGTCGTGGACATCGGCGACGGCCAGGCCGTCGTCTTCAAAATCGAAAGCCACAACCACCCCAGCTTCATCGAGCCCTACCAGGGGGCCGCCACCGGCGTCGGCGGGATCCTGC
Source organism: Alphaproteobacteria bacterium (assembly GCA_046759605.1). Taxonomy (GTDB): domain Bacteria; phylum Pseudomonadota; class Alphaproteobacteria; order UBA6615; family UBA6615; genus JBHICL01. The sequence goes on from JBHICL010000062.1 coordinate 9,673, forward strand.
GCGACGTGTTCACCATGGGCGCGCGCCCCATCGCCAACCTCAACGCCCTCAGGTTCGGCAGCCCCGAGCACCCGCGGACCCGGTACCTCGTGGCGGGGGTCGTCTCGGGCATCGGCGACTATGGCAACTGCGTCGGCATCCCGACGGTGGGGGGCGAGCTGGGATTCGATCCGGCCTATGACGACAACATCCTGGTGAACGCCATGACGGTCGGGCTGGTGCGCGCCGATCGAATATTCACCTCGGCCGCGGCCGGCACCGGCCTGCCGGTGGTCTATGTGGGCTCGAAGACCGGGCGCGACGGCATTCACGGCGCGACCATGGCGTCGGCCGAGTTCGGCGACGACTCCCAGACCAAGCGGCCGACGGTCCAGGTGGGCGACCCCTTCACCGAGAAGCTGCTGCTCGAGGCTTGCCTCGAGCTCATGGAGACCGACGCCATCGTCGCCGTCCAGGACATGGGCGCGGCTGGCCTCACCAGCTCGTCGGTGGAGATGGCCGGCAAGGGCCGCGTGGGGATCGAGCTGGACCTGGACCGGGTTCCGACCCGGGAGGTCGGAATGACGGCGTATGAGATCATGCTGTCCGAGAGCCAGGAACGCATGCTCATGGTCCTGAGGCCCGGCCAGGAGGCCAGGGCGATGGAGGTCTTCCGCAAGTGGGAGCTCGACTGTGCCGTCGTCGGGCACACCACCGACACCGGGTGCCTGGTGGTGCGCATGGATGGCGACACCGCGGCCGAAATCCCGCTGGCCCCGTTGGTCGGCGAGGCGCCCGAGTACGACCGCTTCTGGACCGCGCCGCCGGAACGCCCGGCGATCCGTCCGGAGGAGGTCGGCGCCCCACCCGACCTGCGCCCGGTGCTGAAGCGCCTGATCGGGGGGCCGCATTGCGCTTCGCGGCGCTGGATCTGGGAACAGTACGACCACACCGTCATGGCCGACACGGTGACGGGACCCGGAGCGGACGCGTCCATCGTTCGCGTGCACGGCTCGGACAAGGCGGTGGCGATGACCACGGACTGCACGCCGCGTTACGTGCTCGCCGACCCCCGGGAGGGCGGCAAGCAGGCGGTTGCCGAGGCCTGGCGCAACCTGACCGCCTGCGGCGCTCGTCCGTTGGCGATCACCAACTGCCTCAACTTCGGCAACCCGGAGCGCGCCGAGATCATGGGCCAGTTCGTGGCCGTCGTGGAGGGCATGGCCGAGGCATGCCGGGCGCTGGACTTCCCGGTGGTGTCGGGAAACGTATCCTTCTACAACGAGACCAACGGGCGCGCGATCGCACCGACACCGGTAATCGGTGGCGTCGGGCTGTTATCCGAGGCGGCACGGGCGGTGACGCCCGCATTCAAGGCGGCGGACGAGGCCATCGTCCTTCTCGGCGGCAGCCGTGGCTGGCTCGGATGCTCTCTCTATCAGCTCGAGGTTGCTGGAAACGAGACCGAAGCCGGCGCTCCGCCGCCTGTGGATCTGGCCGCCGAGCGGCGCAACGGCGAGCTCGTGCGCGACCTGATCGCGGGGGGCCTCGTGAGCGCCTGCCACGACCTGAGCGACGGCGGCCTCCTGGTGGCGCTCGCCGAGATGGCGCTCGCCGGGGGGATCGGCG
>JBHICL010000063.1:0-10986 GCA_046759605.1 Alphaproteobacteria bacterium
TCATGGAGGCGATCCATGTATGAGCACCCGTCTGCTGCCAGTGTCCTGTCAGCAGTGTGCGGCTCCGCGACGAAAACCCCGCCAACAAGCCAGTTTTGGCGTCCCGTGTGCCGCCCCATTCTTGCCATATTACTTTGTTACCCAGCGCCGGCATGCGTGGCGAGGCGCGGCCGCGGCGGTAGTCTGCGACTCTCTTCCCGCGCATACCAGATATGGTATAAACAAGAGCCTGGCTCTCAGTACTTGGGGGTTTCCACGGCCATGGCCGGCCATTCCCAGTTCAAGAACATCATGTACCGCAAGGGCGCGCAGGACGCCCGCCGCGCCAGGCAATTCGCGAAACTGGCGCGTGAGATCGAAGTCGCGGCGCGGCTCGGCGTGGCGGATCCCAATCAGAATCCGCGCCTGCGCAGCGCGATGGCCTCCGCGCGGGCGGCCAACATGCCCAAGGACCGCATCGAACGCGCGATCAGCAAGGCGACGGGCGGGGGCGGGGATACGAGCTACGAGTCCGTGAGGTACGAGGGCTATGGACCCGGCGGCGTCGCGATCCTGGTTGAGGCGCTCACCGACAACCGTAACCGCACCGCCGCGGAGATTCGCACGGCGTTTGGCAAGCATGGCGGCAGCTTGGGTGAGACCGGCAGCGTCGGGTTTCTGTTCGACCGAATCGGCCAGATCCTATACCCGCCGGACGTCGCGTCGGCCGAAGAGATGTTCGAGGCGGCGCTGGAGGCGGGCGCCACCGATGTGACGAGCGACACGTCGGGCCACGAGGTGATCTGCGCGCCCGACGACTTTCACACGGTTCGTGACGTGCTCGAGACGAAATTCGGGGCCCCGCAAGAAGCCGGCCTCGCCTGGAAGCCGCAGAACACGGTCCCCGTCGAAGAGGCGTCGGCGGCTACACTCGTGAAACTGCTCGCAGCGCTCGAAGACAGCGACGACGTCCAGTCGGTGTCGGCGAACTTCGACATCGCCGACGACGTCGTGGCCGCGTTGACCAACTGAGCCTCCGTTGGTCGAAAGTCATTCGCGCGCGCTGATCGACCAACCCCGGGGAAAACGGGCATGCGACTAATCGGGTTCGATCCAGGTCTCAGACGCACCGGATGGGGCGTCATCGAAGCCCGGGACAACCATCTCAGGCACGTCGGCGACGGGGTCGTATGCTCCGACGACCGCCTGCCGCTCGCCGACCGGTTGCTGCAGATCCATCACGGATTGAGCCGCGTGATCGAGGCGTACCGGCCCGTGAGCGCGGCGGTCGAGGAAACTTTCGTCAACGTGAACGCCGCATCGACGCTCAAGCTCGGTCAGGCGCGCGGCGTTGCGTTGCTGGCGCCCGCCCTCGCTGGCGTGCCGGTCTCGGAGTACGCCGCGAATCTGGTCAAGAAATCGCTGGTCGGTTTCGGTCACGCCGGCAAGGGGCAGGTCACGGCGATGATATCGGCGCTGCTGCCGGGCGCGCTCCTCGAGACGCCGGATGCGGCGGATGCCCTTGCGGTCGCCATCTGCCACGCCCATCACCAGGCGACGGCGAGGCGCTGGGAGACGGCGTCGTGATCGCGAAGCTCAACGGACTGGTGGACGAGCTCGGCGACGACCACGTCGTCATCGACGTGGGCGGGGTGGGCTATCTCGTCTACTGTTCGGCCCGCACCCTCGCCGCCATGCCCGCGCGCGGCCAGGCCGTGAGCCTTCAGGTCGAGACCCATGTGCGCGAGGACCATATTCACCTCTATGGCTTTCTCCACGCCGCGGAGCGCCAATGGTTCAAGCTGCTGACGACGGTCCAGGGCGTGGGCAGCCGCGTCGGGCTCGCGATCCTGAGCGTGCTCTCGGCTGACTCTCTGGCGCAGGCTTTGGCGGCTCAGGACAAGGCGGCCCTTACGCGCGCCGAAGGCGTGGGTCCCAGGCTCGCGACACGGATCGTCGCCGAGCTCAAGGAGAAGGCCGGCATCCCGGCGCTCGGCGTCGCGGCGCGCGGCGACAGCCCCGCCATGGTCGAGGCGGATCAAGTGACCGGCGATGCCATCTCGGCCCTCGTGAACCTTGGATACGGCCACACCGAGGCCTTCAGCGCGGTCATGCGCGTCTCGCACCGTGACGGCGCCCCGGCGTCGGTCGAGGCGCTCATACCCGCCGCGCTCAAGGAGCTTGGCGGAGGTGTGGCGCAGTGACCGAGACCCGCCTCACGAGCCCGGTCCTGGCCGAGGAGGATCGCATCGAAGGAAACCTGCGGCCGCGGCGTCTGGTCGATTTCATCGGGCAGCAGGGGGTCCGCCAGAACCTGGAGGTGTTCATCCAGGCGGCCCGCGATCGCGGCGAGCCGATCGATCACGTGCTCCTGCACGGCCCGCCCGGCCTCGGCAAGACGACCCTCGCCCGTATCGTGGCCAACGAGCTCGGGGTCGGCTTCCGCTCCACCTCGGGCCCGGTGATCGGCAAGGCGGGCGATCTGGCTGCGGTCCTCACCAACCTGCAGCCGCGCGACGTGCTGTTCATCGACGAGATTCACAGACTCAATCCGGCGGTGGAGGAGATCCTCTACCCGGCGTTGGAGGACTACCAGCTCGACCTGATCATCGGCGAAGGGCCGGCGGCGCGCTCGGTGCGCATCGACCTTGCGCCGTTCACCCTCATCGGCGCCACCACGCGTCTCGGTTTGCTGACGACGCCCTTGAGGGAGCGCTTCGGGATCTCGCTCCGGCTCGATTTCTACTCGCCCGAGGAGCTCGAGGAGGTCATCCACCGCGGCGCCCGGCTCCTGGCGATGAGCCTGACCGACAAGGGCGCCCACGAGATCGCCCGCCGCGCCCGCGGCACGCCTCGGGTTGCCGGGCGGCTGTTGCGTCGGGTGCGCGATTTCGCGTCGGTTGACGGAACCGAATCGATCGACGCCGAGGCCGCGGACGCCGCGCTCTGGCGCCTCAACGTCGACATCCTCGGTCTCGACGCCATGGATCGCCGCTACCTCGGCTGCATCGCCGAGAGCTACGGCGGCGGGCCGGTCGGGGCGGAGACACTCGCGGTGGCCCTCTCCGAGGAACGGGATACCCTCGAGGACGTGATCGAGCCCTACCTGATCCAACGGGGATTCGTGCAGCGCACGCCGCGCGGCCGGATGCTGACCGAGGCGGCATACCGCCATCTGGGCCTGGCGAAGCCCGCTCAACATCAGCTCGACCTTCTCGCGGGCGGGGTGAGAGATGACGGGTGACGGCGTGCCGGAGGGATGGATCGCCGACGGCGTCCATGTGCTGCCGCTGCGCGTGTACTACGAGGACACCGATGCGGGAGGGATCGTCTACTATGCCAATTACCTGAAGTTCGCCGAACGCGCCCGGACGGAGATGATGCGGTGCCTGGGCGCGGAACACGGCGGCCTTATGCGCGAGGACGGTATCTCGTTCGCGGTGCGGCACTGCGAGGCGAGCTTCGTGAGTCCGGCGCGGCTCGACGACGTGATAGAAGTGCGGACGAAGCTCGCCCATGTACGCGGCGCCAGCATGTGCGCCGAGCAGTCCATCACACGCGGTGACCAGGCGCTCGCCGACATCACCGTGCGTCTGGCCTGCAGGGATACCCATGGCCGCCCGGCTCGCCTGCCGGCGCGGCTGAGGAAGACACTGGCAACGTTGACCTGACTTGCGGCCGTCCTCTGCGCGGCCACGGAGTGAAAAGCCGATGGAACCCAACATCATCGATACGGTCACCATCACCGGCGGTGCGGAGTTCTATGACTTCTCGGTGTGGGGCCTGTTCGTGCGGTCCGACATTATTATCAAGCTGGTCATGATCATCCTGTTCTTCGCCTCTTTCTGGTCGTGGACGATCATCATCGACAAGTGGGTGCGGTTTCGGCGTTTGGCCAATCAAGCCAACGCCTTCGAGGACTCCTTCTGGGCCGGTGGTTCCCTCGACGAGCTCTACGACCGAATCGGGAACGCGCCGATGGACCCCATGTCCGCCGTTTTTTCCGCGGCGATGGGTGAGTGGCGCCGTTCGGCCGGCCGCGCCACCGACGGGATGCACGGACACCTCCAGGAACGCATCGAACGGGTCATGGAGGTGACCCTGGGCCGCGAGGTGGAGCGTGTGGAGCGCTACCTCGTGTTCCTTGCCTCGGCTGGCGCCACGGCACCGTTCATCGGGCTCTTCGGGACCGTCTGGGGCATCATGAACAGCTTCCAGGCCATCGCCACCGCGAAGAACACCAACCTCGCGGTCGTCGCACCCGGTCTTGCCGAGGCCTTGTTCACCACCGCCATGGGGCTCATCGTCGCCATCCCCGCCGTCGCCGCCTTCAACAAGTTCAGCGCCGACGTCACCCGCTATACCCAGCGGCTGGAGGGGTTCGCGGCCGAGTTCAGCGCGATCCTGTCCCGGCAACTCGAAGAGAGGGCGTAGGCCATGGCGGTGGAGACACAAACCGGCCGGTTCCGCCGGCGCGCGAAGCGGCGGACGGTCACGGACATAAACGTGGCGCCGTTCGTCGACGTCATGCTGGTGCTCGTGGTGATCTTCATGATCGCCGCGCCTCTGTTGACCGTCGGGGTGCCGGTCGATCTGCCCAAGGCCAGAGTGGATCCGATAAACGAGGAGCGTGAGCCTCTCGTGGTCACCGTGGACAAGGAGGGGCGGATCTACCTGCAGGAGGCCGAAATCGAGCAGGAGGCGCTGGCGCCGCGACTGGCCGCGGTCTCGGAGACGAACCCGGATCTGCGCATCTTCGTGCGCGGCGATCGCGAGATCAACTATGGCCGCGTGATGGAAGTGATGGGGCTCGTAACCGACGCGGGCTTCACGAGGGTGGCGCTCATCGCCGAGCGACCATTGCCCAAGGAACAGAACTGAGCGGCGGGTCCTCTGACGAATGCGAAACGGTGGACTGTTTTCGGCGGTGGTTCATCTGGGCCTTCTTGTGATGGTCCAGTTCGGAATCACGGAGCTGTTCAGCAATCCACCCGTCTCGGCGAGGATCATACCGGTCGAGCTCGTGCCCGTGGGCGCGGAGACGACGCCCGAGCCGCCGCCGGTGGAGGAGGAGCCGCAGCAGGTTGCCGCGATCGAACCGCCCCCACCACCCGAGCCGCTCGAGCCCTTGCCGCCTCCACCGGAGCCCGAGGTCGCCGAACTGCCGCCGCCGGAACCCGAGCCGGAACCAGAACCCGAGCCGGAACCGGAACCCGAACCGGAGCCCGAACCCGAGCCCATACCTCAGGTGAGGCCGCTGGCGAAGCCCAAGCCTCCGGAGCGCGTGGCGGAGCCGGAGTCCAAGCCTGAGCCGCCGACGCGGCGCGACCTGACCTCGGTCCTCAAGGACCTCGCCAGGGAGCCGCCGGAAACACCGCGCGAAGCGCCCACCGAGCCGAGGCGGGATGAGATCGTCTCGCGGCCCAAGGCGGTCGATGAACGGGCGACGATCGCCGAGATCGACGCCTTGCGCGCAATGATCCGCCAGCAGATCGAGCCCTGCTGGAATCCGCCGATCGGCGCTGTCGAGGCGGAGGACCTGTCGATTAGACTGCTCGTCCGGGTCGATCCGTCGGGGCGCGTGCGTCAGGCACGCGTTCTCGACAGCTTGTCCATGGCACTCAACCCGTTCTTCGAGGCCGCAGCGGACAGCGCGCGCCGGGCCGTGCTCAACGCCCGGTGCAACCCGCTGCAACTGCCAAGCGACAAGTATCACCTGTGGAAAGAGCTGGAACTGACTTTCAATCCAAGGGAGATGCTGGGTTAGCCATGTGGGCGTCACATCGTCTTTTGAATGCGGTCTTGGGCGCGATGCTTCTGGTCCTGACGCCATCGGTGGCGTCGGCGCAACTCAAGATCGACATCACGCGTGGTGTGGTCGAGCCGCTGCCGATCGCGATCCCCGTGTTCATACCCGCCGGCAACGACGCGCATCGGTTCGCCCGGGAGATACCCCAGGTCATCACTTCGAACCTGGAACGCTCGGGCCTGTTCCGCCCGGTCGACCCGCGGGCATTTCTGGAACAGCCGAGCGCGTTGAGCGTTCGCCCGAACTTCAACAATTGGCGCGTCCTGAACAGCCAGGCGCTGGTCGTCGGCCAGGCGGAGATCCAGCCCGATGGCGAGCTCCGGGTGGAGTTCCGCCTGTGGGACGTGTTCGCGGAACAGCCCATGACGGGACTTGCACTGTCGACCGCGCCATCCAACTGGCGACGCGTCGCGCACATGATCTCGGACGCCATCTACAAGCGCATTACCGGCGAGGAAGGCTATTTCGACACGCGCATCGTCTACATTTCCGAAAGCGGTCCAGCCAGCAGCCGGGTGAAGCGGCTGTCCATCATGGATCAGGACGGCGCCAATCACCGCTTCCTGACCGATGGGGACACTCTGGTGCTCACGCCGCGGTTCTCGCCGACGAGCCAGGAGATCACGTATCTGGCCTACTACAACGACCAGCCGCGCGTTTACCTGTTCAACATCGATACCGGCGAGCAGGAAGTCCTGGGCGACTTCCCCGGCATGACCTTCGCGCCGCGGTTCTCGCCGGATGGCAACGCCGTGATCATGAGCCTGGCCGAGCAAGGCAATACCGACATCTATGTCATGGACCTGCGCACGCGCGAGGTGGACCGCTTAACCAAAAGCCCTGCAATTGACACAGCACCCGGCTACTCCCCCGACGGTAGAAAGGTCGTCTTCGAGTCGGACCGGGGCGGCAGCCAGCAGCTCTATGTCATGAACGGAGATGGAACGAACATCCGGCGCATCAGCTTTGGTGGCGGACGCTACGGCACCCCCGTATGGTCGCCCCGCGGCGATCTGATCGCGTTTACCAAGATCTACCGCGGTGAGTTCCATATCGGGGTCATGCGCTCCGACGGCAGCGGCGAACGCTTGTTGACAAAGGGATTCCTGGTCGAAGGGCCGACGTGGGCGCCGAACGGCCGGGTGCTCATGTTCTTCCGCCAGGCGCCGTCGAACGCCAGGGGTCAAGGCGGCGCGAGCCGGCTTTTCTCCATAGATCTGACAGGCTTCAACGAGCGGGAGATCACCACCCCGGTTTTTGCCTCCGATCCCGCCTGGTCCCCCCTCAGTCATCGGTAGCGCGCAGACGATGAAACGCGGGGAAAAAACTGGGTGCAACCGCAGGCCGAACATGCCGCGCGGCCTTGCGTCCGGGAATCCGCCACAGTATATTCCCGGCCGCGTGATCACGCGGGCGTGCGGTCTGGCGGGGGTCAGAAAACTGCGCGAACGAACAGGCGGGCGGAGGTCTAGGCCCGACACAATTTACCTCCAGAATCCGCGGTAAGGAGTGACCGATGCGATTGAACTTTGCCAGCATCCTCGCAGCCGCCATCGTGTTGGCTGCATGCTCGACGACACCCGAGGAAACAGCCGGTACGGCGGGCGAAACGGAGGTCGCGGCCACCACGCCGTCGGCGCCGGCGCCCACTGTAGAGACGGTGCCGGAGGGACCGATTCCGGGTTCCCAGGCGGATCTCACCGCCAATGTCGGAGATCGAGTCTTCTTTGAGTTCGACAAGTTCGCTCTGCGGCCGGATTCACGATCCACGATCGAGCGGTGGGCGGCTTGGCTCAAGACTTATCCCAGCGTCGCGGTCTCGATCGAGGGGCATGCGGACGAGCGGGGCACGCGCGAATACAACCTTGCGCTGGGTGAACGGCGTGCCAACTCGGCGCTCGAGTACATGGTCTCGCTGGGCATCGACCCGAATCGAGTAAGGATCATCAGCTACGGGAAGGAGCGTCCGGCGGTCATCGGCTCGAACGAGGCCGCGTATTCGCAGAACCGCCGCTCGGTCATGGTGGTCCAATAGGTCTCGTGACCTAGCCCAAGTCTTGCGTGACCGATCCGGGCGGGCGGGCCTTGCGGCCGCGGGGGTCGGCCATGGTGTCATAGTTTTGCCCCAATCGTCCCCTATTCGGGCCGTGCGTTCGCACGCGGTGGTGGGATCCGGATGATGGGCACGGCCAGCGGTTGTACGGCGCGCCGGGTGACGTGGGTCGTCGTTCTCGGCGCGCTTGTTTTCGCGTTCACAAAGCCGGTACTGGCGCAGAGTTCCGAGCTGCAGCCCCTTATCGACACGATAAACCGGTTGCAGACCCAGCTGAACTCGCTGGAGCGCTCTGTCTATCAGGGCCAGCCGCCACCGTCGGTGGCGCCTCAGGCGGCGGGAGAGCTGCCGGCAAGCACGCGTGCTCTCGCTCAGCTCCAGGTCCGTATCAGTCAGTTCGAAGACGAGCTTCGCTCGCTGACGGGGCAGATCGAGCAGCTCGACTTCAATCTGCGGCAGGCATCGACGCGACTCGATAAGCTCGTGCGTGATGTGGATTTCCGCCTGCGCGCGCTGGAGCAGGGACGAACCCCGGAGCAGGTGGCGGAAGCCGAGGCGCCGGAGCCGGTCGAGGGCACGGCACCCGCTCCCGCGCGGGTGCCTTCCGCCGGCACGGTGGTCCTCGAAACGCCTGTTCAGGGTCCCACGGTCGAAATTATCGGGCAGGTGCCGGTCGAGGCGCTGCCCGGGAGCGCCGAGCAGCTTGCCCGCGTGCCCGGTGGCGCGGAGATCGAGGCCCCGGCCCCCGAGGCAGGCGCGGGGCCCGCGGCCGCGGGCATCGAGCTTCCCGAAGGCAGTGTCGACGAGCAGTACAACTACGCCCGCAGCTTCCTCATGCGGCGGGATTTCCAGGGCGCCGAGGTGGCGCTCCGGGCATTCATCGACGCCAACCCGAACGCACCGCTGGCGGGCAACGCCCAGTACTGGCTGGGCGAGACCTACTACGTGCGTAACGACTACCAGAACGCCGCCCAGGCCTTTGCCCGTGGCTACGAGAGCTATCCCAATAGCGCGAAGGCGCCGGACAACCTCCTTAAGCTCGGACTGTCCCTCGCCGCCCTGGATCGGACCCGGGACGCATGTATCACGCTGGCCGAGCTGCGAGGAAAGTATCCCGCCGCACCCGCGAACATCCTCCGGCGCGCCGAGCGCGAGCACCAGCGGCTGGATTGCGGCTGACGACCGGCGCGGCGTCAGAGCAACACGCGGAACCGCTGCGGCCGCGCGAGTTCGCGGCCCTTATGCGGTCCCTGGGTCCCTTCGAGCCGAGAATGCACCTCGCCGTGGCTGTCTCCGGCGGGCGCGACAGCATGGCCTTGATCCTGCTGGCGGCGGGTTGGGCTGCGGCCAGGGGTGGCCGCGCCACCGCCGTTACCGTCGACCACGGCCTGCGCCCTGACTCGGCCGGCGAGGCGCGGCAGGTGGGCCGCTGGCTGCGAAGCCGAGGCGTACGCCATGTGAGCCTCCGCTGGCAGGGTCCGCATCCACGCTCGGACGTCCAAGCGGCCGCGCGGCGCGCGCGCTACGAGCTCCTGGAGTGCTGGTGCGCGGAGTCCGGCGTGCTTCATCTCCTCCTCGCGCACCACCGGGAGGACCAGGCGGAGACCTTTCTTCTGCGCCTCGGCCGCGGCAGCGGTCTGGACGGCCTCGCCGGAATGGCGGCCGTGACCGAGCACCGGCAGGTCCGTGTTCTAAGACCGCTTCTGAGCGTCCCCAGGGCACGGCTCGAGGCGACTCTCGCGGCGGCGAAACAGCCGTGGATCGACGACCCGAGCAACGTGGACGGAGCGCAGGCACGGGCCAGACTGCGCGCGGCGCTGCCGGCGCTCGGCGGCGAAGGGCTCACGGTCGAGCGACTGGCCGGCACGGCGTTCCGGCTGGGGCGGGCACGGGCGGCCCTCGACCGCTATACCGATGGACTGCTTGCCGCGGCGGTCATGGTGCATCCGGCGGGCTATCTCCACCTCGATTGCACGATTCTCGCCACGGCGCCGGCGGAAATCGCCTTGAGCGCTCTCGCGCGGTGTATATCGACAGTCGCGGGACGCGATTACCGCCCACGGCTTCAGCGGCTGGAAAATCTCTACCGGGAGATCGTCGACGGCGGCCCCGGCCGGACACGAACCCTGGCCGGCTGCCTGGTGGCGCCGTGGAAGGGGCAGGCGCTGATCTGCCGTGAGCCGGCCTCGGTCGCGCCGCCGCTGCGGCTCACGCCGGGGCTCAGGGCGTTGTGGGACGGCCGGTTCGCCGTCCTGGTCGAGCCCGCCCTACGGCACCGCGTGGCGTTGCGGGCCCTGGGGCGGGAGGGCCTCCAGATTGTCAAGGCGGACAATTTTTCTCTTGATACGTGCCCACGGCCGGCGCGGACGACCCTGCCGTCGCTGTGGTCGGGCGAACGGCTCGTGGCCGTTCCACACCTCGGCTACCGGCGCCCTGGAAGGAGCGGCATGTCGAAAGGCGTAGTGCACCTTGCGTTCAGACCGCGCAGATCCTTGACCGGCGCGCAGTTCGGCATTGTTTGAGCGCTCGAGACTCCCTATCTTCATTGTATTGCGCACGCTGTGTCGCGTGCGCCGCGGCGTCGATCCTGGAGATGGAGCTGGTCGGTGAACACATTCGGCAGAAACCTGGCGCTGTGGGTCATCATCGCGCTCTTGGTCGTCGCGCTTTTCAACCTGTTTCAGGGCACCGGCCAGCGCGGTATCCAGCAGCACCTGGCGTTCTCGGACTTCGTCGCCCAGGTCCATGCCGGCCAGGTGTCCGATGTGACGATTCAGGGCAACGAGGTCACCGGTCATCTGAGTAGCGGCGCCGCCTTCCGAACGTACGCACCGGACGACTCCGGCCTTGTACAGTTGCTGAGCGACAACGGCGTGCACATCACCGCCGCGCCGGAGGAGCAGCCGGTTCATCCCCTCGTCTCCATTCTCGTCCAGTGGCTGCCCTTCTTCATCCTCATCGGTCTCTGGGTCTTCTTCCTCAGGCAGATGCAATCCGGCGGCGGGCGCGCGATGGGCTTCGGCAAGTCCCGCGCGAAGCTGCTGACAGAAAAGATCGGCCGCGTGACGTTCGAGGATGTGGCCGGCATCGACGAGGCCAAGCAGGAGCTCGAGGAGGTGGTCGAGTTCCTGAAGGACCCGCAGAA
>JBHICL010000064.1:0-10967 GCA_046759605.1 Alphaproteobacteria bacterium
GGCGTATAGCCGTCCACGAATGCCTTGATGTTGACCAACACCTTCTCGCCCATGTCGCGCCGGCCCTCGATCGTGGCCGAGCCCATGTGCGGGAGCAGCACCACGTTGTCGAGGGTCAGCAGACGTGGGTTCACCGCCGGCTCGTGCTCGAAGACGTCGAGACCGGCGCCGCCTATGCGCCCCGACGCGATGAGCTCGGCCAGCGCGTCTTCGTCGATCACCTCGCCGCGCGAGGTGTTGACGATGTAGGCGTGCGGTTGCAGGAGCTCGAGACGCCGCCGCGACAGCAGGTGGTAGGTGGCCGGTGTGTGGGGGCAGTTCACCGATATGATGTCCATGTGGCGCAGCAGCTGGTCGAGGGAGTCCCAATAGGTGGCCTCGAGCTGACGCTCCACCTCGGGTTGCACAGGGCGGCGATTGTGGTAGTGCACGGCCAGCCCGAAGCCCCGGGCGCGCCGCGCGACCGCCGTGCCGATGCGCCCCATCCCGACGATGCCCAGGCGTTTCCCCCAGATTCGGTGGCCGAGCATGCTGGTGGGGCCCCAGCCGCCCCACTCCCCGCCGCGCATCATGCGTTCGCCCTCGGTCAGCCGCCGTGGCACGGCGAGGATCAGGGCCATGGTCATGTCGGCCGTATCCTCGGTCAGCACGCCTGGCGTGTTCGTCACGATGATCCCCTTCTCTTGGGCGGCCCGCAGGTCGATGTTGTCGACTCCGGTGCCGAAATTGGCCATGAGCCGGAGCTGGTCGCCGGCTTGCTCGATGACCTTGCGGCTCAGCCTGTCCGTGACCGTGGGCACGAGGACGTCGGCCGTCCGCATCGCCTCGACAAGCTCCTCCTCGGTCATCGGACGGTCGGACTCGTTGAGCCTGGCGTCGAAAAGCTCCTTCATCCGGGTCTGAATCACGTCCGGCAGCTTGCGCGTGACGATCACCAAGGGTTTCGAGCTGGGCATGTCCGGCGGGCTCCGTGGCTGGGCGGCGCTCGGGCGATTGTTCTGCGAGAAGGAGGTTCGTGCAAGTCAGGTGATCCCCCGCCTGCCTTGACCCGAATCGAATGATCCCGTACATGCGTACCTACAAGGGTTCGCAATAGCGCGACGTATGATCAGTCTACTTTTTCCGAGCTGCACACGCCTCCTGGCTCTCCTCACCGTCACCGTCGTCGCGATCTCCTCAGGGGCGGAAGCGCAGGGCGAGAGCGGCCTGGCCGTGCCGCGGTTCGTCAGCGTGCGGGCGGACGAGGTCAACGTTCGCACCGGACCCGGCGTTCGTTACCCCATCGACTGGGTGTTCGTCCGCAGGGACATGCCGGTGGAGATCGTCGGCGAGTACGGTGCCTGGCGGCAGATTCGCGACTGGCAGGGCACATCGGGCTGGGTGCATGTGTCGATGCTGTCCAGCAAGCGGACGATCATCGTGAGCAAGCTCCTGACCCTGCGCAACGGCGCCGGGCAGCACGCGCCACCCGTGGCGCAGGCCGAGCCCGGCGTCATCGGCAAGCTCCTCGAGTGCAATACGCGCTGGTGCAGGATCGAGATCGGCGCCTATCGCGGCTGGGTCGAGCGCGCCGGTGTCTGGGGGGTCTACCCGAACGAGGTTTCCCGCTGATCAGCGGTCGAAGTCTTCGACCAGAACGACTCGAACGTGCTCGGGCATTACCGCCATGTGGCGGTACTCGGCGTGGTCGAAGCCCACGACGACCTCGGTCCCCGGTGTCGAGAACGCGGCGATCTGTTCGCGGGTGAAGGGAAAATGAACGAACTGCACCGAGCTCGCCTTGCCGGCGGCGGTCGTGCGATCCACGTCCGCCTCGGCGCGCCCGCGTATGCGTTTCCCGGCCACGCGTAGGAACGCGGTCTCCTCCACACCGCCCAGCCGTCCGAGTGCACTCGCGCGCCGAACGGGGTCGTCGATCTCGAACATGATCGTCGCCACCAGCTCGCTTCCATTGGGAATCAGGGGATTGTAGGCGATGAGTTCGTCGTCGATCTGCGCCTCGCCGCCGCGCTCGATGAACAGCATCTCGTGGACCTGGTGCCACATCGTATCGAAGCTCTCGAAGTGGAACGTGGCGAACGGGCCGACCTCCATGCGGCGCTTGCGCTTCAGCGCCATGATCTCTGCTTTCCGCGCCTTCCGCACCTTGGCGTATTCGGCCATATCCATGATGTCGGCGCGGGTTATCTCGTGTTTCATGGGCGCTGTTTCCCGGGGTCACACAAGGCCGTAGGCCATCGCGAGCAGCTCGATGGGACTGTAGCCGCGCGCCGTCACCTTCTCCCCTTCCGCCAGACGCTCCATGCCCTGAAGGATGTGCTCGGCCGCCAACGGACATTCCGAGGCGATGAACCCGTCCCGGTGCTCCCATGCCTCGCGGGCGACCGGCCGTCCCACCTTGAGGGCCACCTCGAAGTTGTCCTTCATCACGCCCCAGGAGCCGCCGTGGCCCGAGCAGCGTTCGATCACCGTCACGTCCGCATCGGGGATGAGCTCTAGCATCTCGGCGGCTTTCCGGCCCATGTTCTGGGCCCGGGCGTGGCAGGCGATGTGCAACGTCACGCTTCGCTCGAGGCGACCGAGGCCATCGGCGAGACCCTCGTTCCTGGCGATGTCGACGATGTATTCCGAGATGTCCCGGGTGGCCGCGCTCAACGCGCCGACGTCGGCATCGTCGGGCAATACGAGCGGCCATTCGAACTTGAGCATGAGGGCGCAGCTCGGCACCAGGGCCACCACGTCATAGCCTCTCTCGATCCACGGACGCAGCTCGGCCGCGGTCCCGCGGGCGTGAGACGCGACCCGCGCGATGTCGCCCCGCTCGAGCTGCGGCATGCCGCAACAGCGGGGGTGGACGACTTCCGTCTCGACGCCGTTCCTGGCAAGCACGCGGCGCGCGAGAACGCCCGTGCTCGGGTTGTTGTAATTGACGAAGCACGTTGCGAAGACGATCGCCTTTCGCCCGGCCGCCGGGGCCGCGTGGTTGACCTCCGGGGCCTCGTCCCTGGCCCTGCGGACGAAGGTCTTGCCATGGAACTTCGGTAGCGCGGCGTCGCGGTGCACGCCGGCAACCCGGTCCAGAACGGGCCGGGTCAGACGATTGCCGCGCCTGGAGGCCCAGTTGACCGGCTGCGCGGCGGCGCCGCTGGCCAGGCGCCCGTTGCGGTCCGTCTCGGTAAGCTGGCGCACGGCCCAGCTGACCTTTCCCTCGCGCGCCTCGACGGCGCGGTAGCGCAGCATCAGGTGGGGAAAGTCGACGTCGAACTCGTGCGGCGGGACATAGGGACACTTTGTCATGAAGCACATGTCGCAGAGCGTGCAAGCGTCCGCGACGCGCTTGAAGCCGGCGCTGTCGACCGAGTCGAGCTCGCCGGTATCCGATTCGTCGATGAGGTCGAAGAGCCGCGGAAAGCTGTCGCACAGGTTGAAGCAGCGACGGCAGCCATGACAGATGTCGAAGACGCGCCGCAGCTCCGCGTCCAGCTTGTCGCGGTCGTGGAAGTCCCTATCCTGCCAGCCGATCGGGTGCCTGACGGGCGCCTCCAGGCTTCCTTCGCGCGCCATGCCCGCCTTCCTGGTCTCGAGGTTCGAGAGCGGTCCTCAGTGAGCCGGGAGCCGGCTCCCTGCCCGGACCGTGTTCCGAAGGCTTCTCAGTCGAGTTCGTCGAGGGCGCGCTGGAAGCGGCCCGCGTGGCTCTTTTCAGCCTTCGCCAGCGTCTCGAACCAATCGGCGATCTCTTCGAACCCCTCCTCGCGCGCGGCGCGGGCCATGCCGGGATACATGTCGGTGTATTCGTGGGTTTCGCCGGCGATCGCTGATTTCAGGTTCTCGGGCGTGTTGCCGATGGGCTCACCCGTGGCCGGATCGCCAACCTCCTCGAGGTACTCGAGGTGGCCGTGGGCATGGCCGGTTTCGCCTTCGGCGGTGGAGCGGAACACGGCGGAGACATCGTTGTAGCCCTCCACATCCGCCTTTTGCGCGAAGTACAGGTAGCGACGGTTCGCCTGGCTCTCGCCGGCGAATGCGTCCTTGAGGTTCTGCTCGGTCTTGGTTCCCTTCAGGGCCGGCATGGCGCATCTCCCTGCGGTTCGTGTTCGCGACGTGACTGCCGGTCTCCATTTATATACGGCCGAAGCGCCTTGTCAATAATTTAGAAACCGTCCAAATTATGTGACAACTTACTGGATTGGATATACGATTTTCTTCCAGAACTGCGTTATGCCGGGTCGCGGCGTAACCGCACGATGACGTCGACGCGTCCGATCCGACTGCCTTCGGGGGGCTCGGGGATGCGGCTGATGACGACGTCCTGGCCGGGGATGTCTGTGAGCTCTCCCGTTTCCTCGTGGAACAGATGGTGGTGGTCGGAAACGTTCGTGTCGAAATAGGAGCGGCCCGCTTCGACGACGATTTCGCGCAACAGCCCGGCGGTCGTGAATTGATGCAGCGTGTTGTAGACGGTCGCGAGCGAGACCCGTACGTTGGCGGCCAACGCTTCGCTGTGCAGCTGCTCGGCGGTCACGTGACGGGGTCCGTCATCGAAAAGCAACCGGCAAAGCGCCAGGCGTTGACGGGTGGGTCTGAGGCTCGCGGACCTGAGCAGCTCGAGCGGCTTGGTGTATGGGCGCCTGGCGGTCACACCGGAAATATGGCCACGCCGCGCCGCGATGTAAAGAGGAATGACTCGAAACTACGGGCTAATTCCATGCAAATTCGGCGATATTTTCACCCAGGCTAGGCTATGGCGGAACCATGTCGGGGGCTTTTCGGCCACGCCGTCCATGATAGACTAGCGCCCAGGATCCGACCCAGGACCTCGGGTGCTGGGATCGATGCCCAATCGGCTGTTGTGTCGGCGGCAATCTGCGCTAATGTCGGCGCGGGTGTCCCTTGCTTTCAGCGTGACCCAGGATCGTGACCAAGCGGAACAGTTTCTCGTACGAAGATCTGCTGAAGTGTGCGCACGGCGAGCTGTTCGGCCCGGGCAACGCCAGGTTGCCACTGCCGCCGATGCTCATGTTCGACCGCATCGTTCGAATCGTCGAGACCGGCGGCGAGCACGGACGGGGCGAGATTGTCGCCGAGCTCGACGTTCAGCCGGACCTGTGGTTCTACAAGTGCCACTTCGAGTCCGATCCGATCATGCCGGGCTGCCTGGGACTCGATGCCCTGTGGCAGATGCTTGGCTTCTTTCTGGGCTGGCTCGGACTCCCGGGTCCCGGGCGGGCGCTCAGCGTCGGCGAGGTGAAGTTCTCGGGCGAGGTCAAGCCGACGGGCCGATTGTTGCGTTACCACCTACACGTGAAGCGGGTGGTCAAGCGGGCGTTCGCCATGGCGATCGCCGACGGCTACGCCGAGCTGGACGGCGAGACGGTCTACAAGGTGAGCAACATCAGAGTCGGGTTGTTTCCGGCTCCCCAAACATCCTGAGGAACCAGGCATGCGGCGGGTGGTGGTAACCGGGATCGGCATCGTATCGTCCATTGGCAACGATAAGTCGGAGGTGCTGAGGTCCTTGCGCGAGGGCATCTCCGGCATCGAGTTCTGCGAGACGTATCGCGAGCTCGGGTTCCGGAGCCAGGTTCACGGCTCGATCAAGCTCGACCCGGACGACTTCATCGATCGCAAGACCCGGCGGTTCATGGGCAATGGCGCCGCCTACAATTACGTCGCTCTCAAGGAGGCGATCGAAGACGCGTGCCTCGAAGAGGAAGAGATATCCAACGAGCGGACCGGTCTGATCATGGGATCGGGCGGTCCCTCGACGTCCAACCTGGTGGCCGCGGCCGATCTCCTGCGTGAGAAGGGCGTCCGGCGCGTCGGTCCCTACATGGTCCCGCGCGCGATGAGCAGCACCAACTCGGCGACGCTGTCGACGCCGTTCGGCATCAAGGGGACCAGCTACTCGATCAGTTCGGCCTGTTCGACCAGCGCCCACTGTATCGGCCACGGCTGCGAGCTGATTCAGTCGGGCAAGCAGGACATGATATTCGCCGGTGGCGGCGAGGAGCTCCACTGGACGCTCACGGTCCTCTTCGACGCCATGGGCGCGCTTTCGTCACGCTACAACGACACCCCGGAGAAAGCGTCGCGTGCCTACGACGTCAACCGAGATGGCTTCGTCATCTCCGGCGGTGGCGGTGCGGTGGTGCTCGAAGCGCTCGAGCACGCCCGCGCCCGCGGTGCCAGGATCTACGCCGAGCTCTCCGGCTATGGCGCGACTTCGGATGGATTCGACATGGTCCAGCCGTCCGGCGAAGGGGCGGCGCGATGCATGAAGATGGCGGTGGATGGCCTCGATTGCCGTGTGGATTACATCAATGCGCACGGGACATCGACCCCGGTTGGGGACACCGTAGAGCTCTCGGCCATTCGCCAGGCCATGGGCAACGACATACCGGCGATCAGCTCGACCAAGTCGTTGACGGGCCACTCCCAGGGGGCGACGGGGGTGCACGAGGCGATCTACTCGCTGCTGATGCTGGAGCACGACTTCATCGCCGCGTCCGCCAACATCGACGAGCTCGATCCGGAAGCGGATGGCATGCCGATCGCTCGGGAGCGCGTGGATGACGCACAACTCAATTGCGTGATGACCAACAGTTTTGGCTTCGGCGGCACCAACGCAAGCTTGGTGTTCAAGAAGGTCGCGTAGGATCCTGAGCCCACCGTTCTTCCTGTTCGAACAGATAAGACAAATGAAGAAACCCACCCAACTCATGGCCGGAAGGCGCGGTCTTATCATGGGTGTCGCCAACGATCACTCGATCGCGTGGGGGATCGCCAAAGCGGTCGCCGCCGAGGGCGCCGAGCTGGCCTTCACGTATCAGAACGAGGCCATTTCCCGGCGCGTCCGGCCGCTCGCGGAATCCCTGTGTTCCAAGCTGATCATGGCATGCGATGTGGAGGATCCCGAGAGCCTGGATCGGGTGTTCGGCGACATCGAGGCCTATTGGGGTGGGCTCGAGTTCGTGGTGCACGCCATAGCCTACTCGGACAAGGAGGAGCTCAAGGGCCGCTACGTCGATACCTCGCAGGAAAACTTCCTGCGAACGATGCTCATATCGTGCTATTCGTTCACCGCCGTGACGCAGCGAGCCGCCGGGCTCATGGGGGAAGGAGGTAGTCTCGTCACGCTTACCTACCACGGCGCCGAACGGGTCATGCCCAACTACAACGTCATGGGCGTGGCGAAGGCGGCGTTGGAGGCGAGCGTGCGCTACCTGGCCGCGGACCTGGGGCCGCTCGGTATGCGCGTGAACGCGATCTCGGCCGGACCCATGCGGACGCTGGCGGGCTCCGCCGTCCGATCGGCCCGCTATGTCTACAATTTCAACCGCGAGCATGCGCCCTTGCGTCGCAACGTTGTCCTGGAGGACATCGGTGGCGCCGGACTCTATCTCCTCAGCGAGCTGTCCGGCGGGGTCACGGGATCGACCCACTATGTGGACGGCGGCTTTCACGTGATCGGCATGCCCGGCCCGGACGAGGATGCCGAGTCATGACCGGGCGAACGCGCCGAGGATCCGATCGGGCATGTCGGTGAAGACGTAATCCACGCCGGAGTTGCGCAAGACCCGCGCCCTGGTCGTCGTATTGACGGTGAATGCGCCGCACAGAAACCCCGCATCCTTGATCGCCCGTATCGCCGCCGGCCGCAGCAACCCCTCGATCGCGTGGATGGCGACCGTACCGAGCGGCTCGGCGGCGGCGATCCAGTCCCCGACCCGCCCGCTGCGGTAGAGTATCGCCCGAGGCAGGGACGGGTTCCGAGCCCTGGCGGTTTCGAGGGCCAGTTGGGAATAGCTGGAGATCAGGGGCGGTGTCAGATCACGGGGCCAAAGCCGGTCGACGGCGGCGCCGGTGGCCATCGTGGTTTCCACGTCCTGCCCGGGAGATGGCTTGATCTCCAGGTTGAGCCGCAAGCCCAGATCAAGGGCCAGCTCCAGGGCCTCGGCGAGCCGCGGTATCCGGACACCGCGAAACGATGGTGAGAACCACGCCCCGGCATCCAGGGTCTCGATCTCGGCAAGGGTGTGCTCGGCCATCGGACCGGAGCCGTCCGTGGTCCGGTCGAGGAGATCGTCGTGAAACAGCACCGGCTGACCGTCTGCGGTGAGCATGACGTCCACCTCGACCGCCGGCGCGCCGAGCTCGGCCGCCTTGCGGATGCTTTCGAGGGTGTTTTCGGGAGCGTAGGCGGCCGCGCCGCGGTGCCCGACGACGGGCGGCAGGCTCACGCGGATACCTCTCCGTGAGCGCTTGGCAGCCGGGGGTCGGGTGACATCAGGCGTTCATGCGTTGCGTCGGGTTCGTTTCGCGGAGTATAGGGCGTCAATGCCGCTCCCACACGCGGTAAGCGCAGCGTCGGGCGCCCGCCGGAATGTGCTCCACGCGCTCGATCTCCACACCGGGGCCGAGCACGGCGCGAAATACGGCGAGCTCCGCCGCGCACAGACCCGAGCATGCTTTCGCGGCCGCGCAGATGGGGCAATGATTCTCCACGAGCAGAAGCTCGCCTCCGGCGCCGTCGATCACCTCCGCCATGTAGCCTTCCTCGCTTCGGAGCGTTGCCAGGGCCTCGAGGCGCGGGCGCAGGCATGCCCGTTGCGGCACCCGGCGCCCGTATCCCTCTATCTGCTCTTTCGAGCGGACCGAAATCAGTCTGTCGAGGCCCTTGGAGCCGAAGGCCCGGCGCATCGAGCCCAGCAGGCTGACGGCGAGCTCCGCGTGAGCATCGGGGAAGACGCTGTCCGCGGTCGACGTGAGGCGCCAGAGCTTGGCCGGGCGGCCCACGGGCCGCTTCTGCTCCTCGTATGTCACGAAGCCCTGCTCGCGGAGCGCGTAGAGATGCTGGCGCACCGCCATTGCCGAGAGCCCGAGCCGGCTCGCCAACGTCGCGGCGTCCCGCGGACCTTCCCGCTTCAGGATGAGGCGTAAAGCGGATAGTGTGCGTCGCGCGCGAGGTTTCCTGGCCGGCTGTCGAGGCATGCCGAGTTACTAAAGAAAAACCTTGAAAAACACAAGCCGTCGTTGCAGCATCCGTTTCGAAAGAAAATACTGTAGGAAAGGCGGGGATGATGTCGGAGGTTCCATCCGAGCCGCTGGTCCACGTGGGCAGCTTGCGCGAACTCGCGGAGAAGGGACGCCGCGTGGTCAAGGTGGGGCGACGGCAGATCGCGCTCTTTCTTTCCGGCGACAGGGTGTACGCGTGTAACAACCGGTGCCCACACGAGGGATACCCGCTCAAGGAGGGAACGCTGACGCAAGGCTGCATCCTCACCTGCAACTGGCATAACTGGAAGTTCGATCTGGAGACTGGCGAGACGCTCACGGGCGGCGACCAGTTGCGGCGTTATCCGGTGCACGTGACGGGCGACGAAATCTGGCTCGATCCGAGGGATGCGCCGGCCGAGGCACGCATCGCCGATGCCATGACGAACCTGCGCGATGCCTTCGAGCGCTACGACTACGAACGCATGGCGCGGGAGATCGCACGCCTCGAGCAGGCCGGCGGCGACCCCCTCGATGCCGTGCGCGCCGCGGTGCAATGGAGCCGGACAAGCTTCGAGTTCGGCACGACCCATGCGGCCGCGGCGGCGGCGGATTGGCTGCGGCTGCGCGAGACGCGGGTCCGTAGCCGTCCGTCGCGTCTCGCGGCGCTTCTCGAGATCATCGGGCATTTCGCCTGGGACACGCTTCAGAGCCGCGGCCGCACGTTTCCCTTCCCCTCGGGAGCGGACCGCTATGACCGCGCCGCCCTGGTCGATGCGATCGAGCGCGAAGACGAAAACGCCGCGGTGCGGCTGGCTCGCGGGGCGCTCCACGAGGGCAAGGTGTACGCCGATCTCGAACCGGCGCTCACCGAGGCCGCGCTCGCCCACTACCTCCACTTCGGCCATGCCCTCATCTACGTCGTCAAGACCGGCGGGCTCGTCGAGCGGCTCGGTGCGCCGGCCGTCGAGGCTCTCGTCCTCACCCTCGTGCGGTCTCTCGTCACCGGCAGGCGCGAGGATCTCATTCCCGAGTTTCGCGGCTACGCCGGCGCCCGGGCCCGATGGAACGGCGCCGGGACGCGCACCGTGACGGCCGAGGAATTCATGGGGTTGTCGGCCGCCCGTGCCATGGACCTCGCCGTCCAGGCCTCGGCGCAGGTCGGTTCGCTTTACGATGCGCTCATCGGAGCGGCGGCGCGAAACATGCTGTGCTTCGATGCGAGCTGGGTCGAACGGAACGACCAGGCGGTTGCGCATAATGTCGGCTGGCTCGACTTCACCCACCCCCTTACGTTTGCCAACGCGGCTCACACACAGTGCGAGAAGTTCCCCGAGCTGTGGCCCAGTGCGCTTTTGCAGATGGCGTGCTTCGTCGGACGTAATGCCGGCTACGTCGAGATCGACCAGGACGTCTCATCCTGGTGGGTGGACGACCGCCGAGCGTTCTTCGACAACGCCTACCGGCGGGTCCTCGATCACGGCCAGGCCGACTACATAATCTCCTGTCACTACCTGAAGGTCCTGACCGCGGTGGAAGAAGAGGTCGCGCGCCGACCCCAAGCGCCCTGGACAGGAGATATCCTGGCGGCGACCAACCGCTACCTCAACGCGCCGGTCAAGCGCCGACACATCCTCAGGACGGCGCGGCAGGCGCGGCGCTTCGTCGAGCTGGGAGGCTAAGGTCTCCGCTCGAAGGCGGCTCAGGCGCGCCGGCGGCGGCGGGGGCGCGATGTGCGGTCCGCCGGACGATCCATCTGCGGGGAGAGATCTTCCCCGGTTTCCTGGTCGACCGACTTCATGGAGAGCTTCACCTTGCCCCGTTCATCGAACCCGATGACCTTGACCTTGACGGTGTCGCCTTCCTTGACCACGTCGGTGACCTTGCCCACGCGCTCCGGCTTGAGCTCGGAGATGTGCACCAGGCCGTCGCGTGAACCCATGAAGTTCACGAAGGCGCCGAAGTCCAGGACC
>JBHICL010000065.1:0-10874 GCA_046759605.1 Alphaproteobacteria bacterium
GATTGTTGGCCGCGTTCTTCTTTTACGTCTTGAAATCGATGTTCACGTAGCGGCCACCTCCCTGGTTCCGGCGGAGCCTTGACCAATGGGCTCCCCCGGATCTGAGCCGTAGGGTGCAAGGAGCACTGATCCCGACAGCAATTGATGCACATCAAGGCGCCTCTCGCCCCCGGACCTTGCAATAGTCCCCATGGTCCCCACGCCAGAATTAGCCGTGGAGGGGAAGCGTCATGGGGTCCGGAGTACCGGACGAGCGCGAAGCCGCTCGAGCCTCGAGACGGAGCAAAGGTTCGGTTTGGGTCGGTCTTGGTGTTTGCTTCGCCATGGTGACGCTGGCGCTCATCGCCATCTTCGATAGCGCCGAATGGTATGCGGGCCGGGTCTCGATGGCGCGCTATTGCGACGACCCGAGGGCCGCTACCGATCTGGTGCACCGAATCCTCACAACGGCCGAGCCAGCCGCAGATACGGCTACCCGACCCTACATTGTCGCGGCCAAGCTGCTCTATCTCGCGCCTCGCGAGGATGCCGAGACGATCGATGCCTACACGGCTCGGTTGCGGCGCGCGATCGAGAGGAGCTGCCGGTGAACGCGAATCATCCGAGCGCGACCGTTTCTCGGGACGAGACGAACGCCGGAAGGCGACGAGCGCGTCCCATGATGGGCCCCATTTTGTTCGCGGCCACTGTCGTCGCGACGTTCGTCTTTTTCTGGTGGTTCCTGCTTTACGACAAATCGCCGCCGCCGGGCTAGCATCGAGGGGGATCAATCATGGCGCGCATGCTGATCGTTTTCGCGACCTCCTTGTTTGCCTGGCTCGTCTATTTCTATCTGTTGGACTGGCTGATCATGGAGGGTCAAGGCCTTCCGGTTGGTTGGACCCTGATGCCGGTCTCGTGATGCAAGTCCGCGCCCCGATATGGCTGATCCTGCTCGGCCTCCTGGCGTCGGTCGTTCCGGACTTCGCCCTCGCCGCCGGCGAGCCACAGCCCGCGCCCGTTCCCACCCGAGCCGACTATCCCGCCATCGCCGGCATCGGCGGACGAAGCGTCGTTTGGGTATTCGCTCAGATGCATCTGTTCCTGGCCGCGTTCGTGCTTGCCGTGCCGCTGTTCGTCCTGATCATCGAGCTCGTAGGCACTCTCACGAAGGAGGAGCGCTACGACAGGATGGCGCATGAGTTCATGAAGATCTCGATGGCGGCTTATTCTTTCACGGCGCTCACGGGCGGCGGACTTGCCTTGGCATTGTTCCTTTTTTATCCGGTTGTGATGGATTACTTGCTGAGAGTTTTCCAGGGTCAAACACTCATTTACGCAATATTGTTCATATTGGAGAGCGTCTTCCTCTATATCTATTATTATTCCTGGGGTGCGCTCCGCTACGGCAACCGGAAGTGGTTCCATCTGTGCATTGGCCTGGTGCTCAACAACGTGGGCCTCACGCTCATGTTCGTGGCCAATGCGTGGGCCACTTTCATGATGTCCCCCGCCGGCGTCGATCCGGACACCGGCGCCATAACCGGCACCGTATGGGAAGCCACGCAGAATCCGTTGTGGAACCCGCTCAATCTTCATCGGTTCCTCGCCAACATCGCGTACGGCGGCGCCATAGTCGGCGCATACGCGGCGTATCGCTTCCTCAGCGCGGCCGGTCGAGAGGAACGCGCCCACTATGACTGGATGGGGTACACGTCGAACATCATCGCCATCGTCGCCCTGTTGCCCCTGCCCTTCGCCGGGTACTTCCTGATGGCGGAGATCTACGCGTTCAGCCAGCAGATGGGCATCACGGCCATGGGCGGGATACTTTCCTGGCTGTTCATCATCCAGGCCGTTCTCATCGGCACGATCCTGTTCGCGGCCAACTATTACCTGTGGTGCGGCCTGGGACGAACGGATCGAGGAACGCTGTACGCCCCTTACGTCAAATACGTGGCCGTCGTATTGGTCGCCGGGTTCCTGGTCTGGGTCACGCCGCATACCCTCATCCTGACACCCCTCGAGGTGCAGGCCCTCGGCGGCACGCACCACAGCTTGCTTGGTCCCCTGGGACTCATGCCGGCCAAGAACACCGCCGTGAATCTGATGCTCGTGTTCACGTTTCTCTCGTTCCAGCTTTTCTACCGCTCCACGCGGATCCCGACGGTGTCGTGGACGAGGACCGGCAACGCCATAATCGTGGCTCTGTATGCCATAGGTTGCCTGAACATCGTCGCGGCGGGCGTCTATGGCTACATCACGCCCACGGTCTACAAGGTCGGGTCGTCGGTGCCGCAGGTCGTGTCGACCCTGTCCATCATAGTATTCTCCGGTCTTATCGACGGCTTCATGCTTCGTGGCGCGAGGAGAGCCGAGGTTCATTGGGGCCACATGTCGATGCGCTCGCAATACGCCCTGTTCGTGCTTCCCGTCGCCTTCACCTGGCTGATGGCGTTGATGGGCTACATCCGATCATCGGTTCGCACGGAGTGGCACGTCTTCTCGATTATGAAAGACGCCTCGCCTCAGGCCTTCATTCCGACCATCGGTGAGGCCGGCAATACGATCACGGTGATAACTCTCGCCTTCATGGCGCTCATCGTCTTCATCTTCTGGCTCAGCCGGCTCGGGGCGAGCGGGCAGGTCACCGCGGCCGAGGGAGCGGCACAGTGACGCTTCTGCGAGTCGCCTTCTTCAGCCTCGTCGTGGTGCTCGCGTTCACTCTTTTCGCCAACATCCTGCCACAGGTGCAGTCCGACTCGGCGCAAAGGGACGAAGTCGCAACCGCCGCGCTCGGTGTCGCCGGGCAGGTTGCGTGGGGTGAGCGCATCTTCGGCGGCAAGGGCACCTGCACCCTGTGTCACAACAACCTGGGCCGAGCTCCCGACCTTCTGGCCATGGACCTGGCGGCGGCCTTCGCCGAACGCGTCGCGGATCCGCGTTATCAGGGCGAGGCCAGGGATCTCGATGGCGCGTCCGCGGTGGAGAGCTACGTTCGTGAGTCCCTCCTCGCCCCCTCGGCCTTCGTGGTGGCCGGCTATGGCAAGAAGGGCACCAACGACACGGAAAGCCAGATGCCCAAGGCCGACGGGGCGCTGATCGCCCTCACCGGGGATGAGATAAACGCCCTCATCGCGTTCCTACAGGATCGGGCCGGGGTGGCGGTCACGGTGCCGCTCCCGGGCCAAGAGCCGGATCTGGCGGCAGTGGAGCCCGGGGCGGAGCCGGTGGAGGAGGCCGACGAGGACTTGCCGGCGGACACACCCGAGGCCGTGATCGATAGACTGGCCTGCCCCGCCTGCCATGACCTGGAAGGCTCGGGCGCCGACATTGGCCCGAACCTGGCCGGTATCGGCTCGCGCCTCGGCCGAGCCGAGATCCAGCGCGCTATCCTCGACCCCAACGCCGAGATCGCCGACGGCTATGAACCCGACCTCATGCCCCCGGATTATGGCGAGCAGATATGGGCAAGCGAGCTTGAACTCGTGATCGATTATCTCCAGG
This sequence comes from Alphaproteobacteria bacterium, assembly GCA_046759605.1. Taxonomy (GTDB): domain Bacteria; phylum Pseudomonadota; class Alphaproteobacteria; order UBA6615; family UBA6615; genus JBHICL01. Next base: position 3,487 of record JBHICL010000065.1, read on the forward strand.
CGCTGCCCGAGGAGCCGGCGCCGTGAGGGGGGCGGTCAGGTTCGTCACCCACCCCTTGACGCTGGTGGTATTGGCCATCGCCGCCCTCTACGTCCTGTTCTCCCAGCTCATCGATCCACCGATTCCCAAATCGCTGCTCATCCAGTTCATGGTCTTCAGCACCATCGGCGTCTTCATGGTCGCAACCTTCCACGATGCCACGTGCAACCGTTTGTTCGAGCCGGTGCGGGCGTTGTTGGGGGCGCCCGGCCTGAGGCCGTGGCGAATGCTGGCTCTCGCCATCGTCTGCCTCGGCGCGTCCACCTTGGCGTACGCGTGGATCAAGCCCGATCTGGTGGCGCCGCCGCTCGAGCTCAGAAGCGTTCACCCCGCGCCACCCACGAGCCTGCGCGTCTACGGGCAGGCCTACGACATGGTCAGCCTGCGGAACCCCCTCAGGGCGACAGCGCGCAAGGGTACGGACGCCTACCGGGAAGTGGTGGCCGAGGGCGGTGAGCTCTACTACACGAACTGCTTGTACTGCCATGGCGACCACCTGAACGGCCAGGGCCAGTTCGCCTCCGCGTTCAACCCGCGCCCCGGCAATTTCCAGGACGTGGGCACGATCGCTCAGCTCCAGGAGTCCTATCTGTTCTGGCGCATCGCCACGGGAGGCCCGGGCCTGCCGCGCGAGGGCGCGCCCTGGGCATCCGCGATGCCCGTGTGGCACGAGATGCTCGATGAGGACGAGGTCTGGAAGGTCGTCACGTTCCTGTACGACTTTACCGGCTTCGAGCCTCGATCCTTCGAATTGGAGGATGGGGGCGTTCCGGGCGATGCGGGCCAACCGGAGGCGTCGCCGGCGGCCCTGTCGCGGAATGAGTCCATCGAGGCCGTATACCGGACGCGTTGTGCCCAGTGCCACGGTGTCGAGGGCGCGGGCGATGGCCCGGCCGCGGACTTCCTCTACCCCAGGCCTCGCGATTTCACCATTGGGCTGTTCAAGTACAAGACCACGCATGCGGACTCGGAGTTTCCGTCGGACGACGACCTGAGAAAGACGATCCGCGAAGGCCTCCCGGGCACGTCCATGCCGGCCTGGGAGGAGGTCCTGACGGACGCTCAGATCGACGGACTGATCGGATTGATCAAGGAGTTCGGGTTCTGGTCGGAGGAAAGCGAGGAGGAACTGGGGATCGCGCCCATCAACATGGGCGCGCGGGTCGAGTCGTCCTCCGAATCGATCGCCCGCGGCGCCGCTCTGTTCACGAAAGCCTGTGTCCAGTGCCACGGCGAGAAAGGGCGCGGGAACGTCACCTCGGGCAAGAAGCTCAAGGACGACTGGGGGGACCGCATCTGGCCACGTAATCTCACGAGGCCCGAAACGTGGCGGTGGACCAGGGATGCGACGGACATCTTCCAGCGCATCAGCGCGGGCATCCGTGGCACGCCCATGCCCGAGCACACCACGACCATGTCGGTACAGGATCGCTGGAACGTCGCCAACTATGTCATGACCCTGAGGGACGCGGCGACCCCCCTCAGTATCGGCGAGACCGTGATCCGGGGCGTGAGCATCGACGGCCCATTGCCAGGGGATCCAGACGACCCGGCCTGGGCGCGCGCGCATCCGATCGCCTTTCGACTAGTGCCCAATATCATCAAAGAAGAGCGCCTGTTCCACTCGCTCAACGACACGGTCACGGTGAGGGTCCTGTTCAACGACGATGCCCTTGCGATCCGCCTCGACATCGACGACCGGACCTACTCCGTGCCGGGCGACGAAGAGGAGGTGCGGTACCGGGACGAGGGGGTCGAACCCACGCCCGACGCCGCCGCGGTCCAGTTCCCCGTGGAGATTCCATCCACCAGCGAGAAACCATGGTTCCGCCATGGCGACCCGGCCCATCCGGTGAACATCTGGTACTGGCGGGCTGCGAGCATGGAGCCCGAGGCTCCGGAGCGGGTCATGCTGTTCGACGCGTCGGGTCCCGAAAGACCGCCAGTGCCGCGCGACGATGGGGTGGACCTGAGCGGTGCGGGCGCCTGGGCCGATGGGCGGTGGCAGGTCGTTCTCTTACGTCCCCTGGAGACGGACGACCTTCGCGATCTTCGGTTCGAGACGGGGCGCTACATTCCCATCGCGTTTGCGAATTGGGACGGCTGGGCCGGACAAAGCGGCAGCCGGCACACCCTGACCCACTGGTACTGGCTGCTGCTCGAGCCGGAGGATCGACCCTTCTTCGTCTTTGGCTCCTCGGGAGCGTTCGGCGGCTTGGCCGGTCTTCTGTTCGCGGTGGCGGCGCGCCATCAGCGGCGGCGCTGGTGTGAGTGACCCACTCGCGACGCCGGTCACGGCTCGCGCCTCTTGACCTACATCAAAGCGTCCTCCCCCGTCCTCCCTACGATCCGGAACAAGGGGTGAAATCCGTCAAGGCACGCCGAGGAGCATAGCCGACGCCACGGATTCCCCGTCTCTGTATCGCGGATAGGCCCGGAGGGATCCGTTCATGGACATCAGACGCCTAGCACGCCTCGCCAGCGGCGTTGCCGCCGCCGCGGTGGCGGTCATTATCGGCCCTTCCGCATCCACGGCCGAGTTCGGCCCGGTTCCATCGGCGGAAGTGAAGCCGGCGCTGGCGGAGCTCGGGAAGCGGTTGTTCTTCGACAGGCGGCTATCGGGCGATGCCTCGCTCGCCTGCGCGAGCTGTCACATCCCCGAGAAGGGCTTCAGCGACGGTCTGGCTTTGTCCAAGGCCTACCCGGGAGGCGACGGTTTCCGGAACACGCCGACTCTGATCAATGCGGCGCAGAAGCCGGCCTGGTTCCACGACGGCCGCCTCGGCACCAATCTGAACGACGTCACGCGCGAGATGATCACCGAGACCTACCTCATGAACATGGACATGAGGTTGATGCAGGAGCGCTTCAAACAGGACCCGGTGTATGTGGAGCTGTTCGATAAGGCCGGCCTGGGCGAGCCCAGCAACGGCGGCGCCCGCAATGCGATCCCCGAGTACCTGAAGACCCTGACCTCCCGAGGCTCACCCTTCGATACCGGCACGATGTCCGAAGCGGCGCAGCGGGGGTTCGCGCTGTTCCAGGGCAAGGCCGGCTGCGCGCGTTGCCACACGGGCCCCCTCTTCACCGATGGCCAGCCGCACAATCTCGGGGTGCCCGAGAATACGGAAATCTTCACCAATCCCCTCCGCCACGCGAGCTATCTCACCTACGCCATGTTCATGGGTGTCGAGAACTACATGAACGTCCGGCGCGACGTGGGCGCGCACGTTCGGACGCACAAGGCCGACGGGTCCGACATCGGAAAGTTCATGACGCCGACGTTGCGCGAGCTCAATTTCACCGGCCCATACATGCACAACGGCGTCTTCTCGACCCTTGCGGCGGTGGTCGCCTTCTACAACGCCGGCGGCGGAAGCGACGCCAACAAGGACCCGGCCCTCGAGCCTCTCGGGCTTACGACGCAGGAGCAGATCGACCTCGTGGCTTTTCTCGAGGCGTTGTCGGGTGAGGAGCTCACCGGGCCGGAGTTCGTCTGGCAGGAAGAGATCCCAGCCGAGTACCCCGTCATCGAGAATTGGCGCGAGACCAGGAATTAGGAGCCACGTCATGAGCACTGCCCGGTTGCCCGTCGTCCTCGCTGCGCTAGCGGCCGGGATCGCGCAGACCGTAAGCCCGAGCGGCGTTGCGGCGGACGAGAACGCACCGCTGGCGGCGCTTGGGCCACCCCCCATCCCTCCCGACAACCCACAGACGCCTGAGAAGATCGAGCTGGGAAGGATGCTGTTCTTCGACCCGCGCCTCAGCGGCGATGCGTCGACCGCGTGCTCGTCGTGCCACGAACCAACGACCGGCTGGGCATTCGCGGACGACCTGTCGCGCGGCTATCCGGCGACCGTGCACTGGCGCAATAGCCAGACCATCGTGAACGCGGCCTATTACGGCAAGCTGTTTTGGGCAGGGTCCTCGAAGTCGCTCGAGGGACAGGCGCGCACGGCAGCTCGGGGCGCGGTGGCGGGCAATGGCGAGGACGACATGATGACCGTGCGCCTCGCCCTGGTTCCGGAGTATCGCGAACGTTTTCGTGACGTGTTCGGCGACACGTGGCCCAAGCTCCGCAACGCGTGGCGGGCAATTGCGGCCTTCGAGCGCACGCTCGTTCAGACCGACACGCCCTTCGACCAGTACATGCGTGGGGACGAAGGCGCCCTTACCGAGCAGCAGAAGCGGGGCCTGGAGCTGTTCCAGGGGAAGGCAAACTGCATCGAGTGCCATAACGGACCCATGCTGACCGACGAGAGGTACTACAACATCGGCGTCCCGCCGGCGTTCCGCTGGGAGGACGACGCTCTGGCCCAGATCACGTTCCGCTTCGAGCAGTTCGCCAAGGGTGTGCCGGAGGAGATGTATCGTACGGTGAAGGATGACGCGGGATTTTACTACCGCACAAAGGAAGAGGTGGATAAAGGCAAGTTTCGAACGCCTTCGCTCAGATACACGCTGTACACGGCCCCCTACATGCACAACGGCGCGTTCTTCGACCTCTTCGAGGTGGTCGAGTTCTACAACGAAGGTGGCGGCGAGAACGAGTTCGGGGCGACAAAGACCGACCTGATCCAACCCCTCGGGCTGACGGACGAGGAAACCGAAGATCTCGTCGCTTTTCTCGAATCGCTGAGTGGGCCGGAGATCCTCATCGAGCAGCCGGCGCTGCCTCCTTACGCGCCCTTGCCACCAGCTATTGAGTGAGGAACCGCCATGAACACGGAGACCAAAACGCTCACATCAGCGGCCGAGCTGGCGAGCGAGGAGAAAGCGGCAAAGCGGCGAAAAGGCTGCCTCATGTCGCGCCGCGATTTTCTGCTGTCGACAGGGGCGACCACCTTCACGGTGACGGTCGTGCTGAACTCGGGAACACCGTTCGCGCAGGAGGTGCCGGCAACGGTGGCGACTTTCCCACGCAAGTTCGTCGCCAGACTGAGCGAGCTTGTCCAGGACGAACCGATCGACTTCACCTATCCCGACGAAGGGCTATACGCGGAGTCGATGGTCGTCAAGTTGGGCACGCCCGCCGGTGGCGGGATAGGCCCGGATCAGGACGTCGTCGCCTTCAACTACACCTGCACCCATCAAGGCGGTCCCATGTCCGGCACCTACAAGCCGGAGGACAAGGCGCTGGGGCCGTGCCCCCTGCACCTCTCGACCTACGACCTGACCCGCCACGGCATCCTGATCTCGGGGCAGGCGTACCAGAGCCTGCCGCAGGTCCTTCTGGAGCTCGAGGGTGACGACATCTTCGCGGTCGGGATCTTTGGGCTGATCTTCGGTCGCTTCGACAATCTGCAGGGTTAGGAGGACGGAACCATGGCGACTCCATACTACATTCCGGAATCGAAGGTTCCGCTTCCACCCAAGGACGTGGACGTCATCTCGACGGCGTGCGATTACTGCATCGTCGCGTGCGGATTCAAGGTCTACCGCTGGCCTGTTGCCGGCGGCAGGGAGGGCGGCCCGCGCGCCGACGAGAACGCGTTCAACGCCGACTTCCCGGTGGATCCGCTGGGGCCGTGGGTGGCTCCCAATCAGCACAACATCGTGCTGCACGACGGCGAGCCCCACCACGTCGTCATCATTCCTGACAAGGACGCGCGGTTTGTGAACGTGGACGGTGATTCGAGCATCCGCGGCGGCGCCATCGCGCAGAAGTGCTACAACCCGCAGACGCCGACGCGCGACCGGCTGAAGACGCCGCTCATGCGCATCTATGGTGTTCTGATGCCGGTGCCGTGGAACTTCGCCCTCGACGTCGCCGCCGAAGTGGGCAGGCACGTCATCGATAAGCACGGTGAGAACGCGTACGGTATGAAGATGTACTCCTATCAATTCATCGAAAACACGTACGCCGCTACCAAGTACGCACTGCGTCACATCGAAACCGCGAACTTCACCTTCCACGATACGCCGTCGGACGTGACATCGACGCCGGGCTTCAGGGATGCCGGATTCGACAACTTCGGCCCGTCCTACGAGGACTGGCGGGACGCGGAGACGCTTTTGATCTGCGGCACGGATCCCTATGAAACCAAGACGATCCTGTTCACCCAGTGGATCATGCCGGGGATCCTGAACGGCCAGAAGACCATTTTCATGGTGCCGCGGCGAACCGCCGGCGTCGCTTACGCCGAGAGCAACGGCGGCCTGTGGCTCGACGTCACGCCGGGGACCGATCTTCTGGTGATCAACGCGATGGCCCGTCTGATCGTCGAGAACGAGTGGCAGGACAAGGAGTGGATCGCCAAGTGGGTCAACAACCGATGGGAGTCCTCGTCCGGTTTCGGTCAGGGCACGCGCAACACGCCGTGGCAGTGGCGCACGACCTGGGGCACGTTCCAGACAAGGGGCTTCGACGACTGGAAGGAATGGCTGCTGGCTCAGGATGAGTTCAAGCTCGAGAACGCGGCGGCGATCGCCCAGATGGATCCCGAGAAGATTCGCACCGCCGCCAGCTGGCTGGCGCAGCCACGTGCCGACGGCAGCCGTCCCAAAACCTCGATCCTGATCGAAAAGGGGCTTTACTGGTCGAACAACACCGGCAACACCCAGGCGATCAGCGCGCTTGGCATCATTTGCGGCGCCGGCGGGCGACCTGGACAGGTGATCGCCCGGGCCGGCGGCCATCAACGCGGCGGCGTTCGCGGCGGAAAGTATCCGCGCAACAAGTCGCCGATGAAGCTGCCGGGCCGGCGCCGCCGGGCGCTCGACACCGACACCTGGCTGATTTCCGGGCACACGCGGCTGGCCCACGCCATCGGCGTCACCTGGATCCAGTCCATGTGCGGATCACAGGTGCTCGCTAGCCGGTTCCACGAGCTCACGGTGGCCAATCCACACCAGGTGCGCTCGTTCGACCAGCAGGAGATCGCCGACACGCTCAAGGCGCGCGCCGATTCCGGCGGCATGGTCGTGTTCAACCAGGACATCTACCTGGTCGACCCCATCGGCAACCGCTACGCCGACATTATCTTTCCGGCCGCCACCTGGGGCGAGGAAACCTTCATGCGGGCCAACGGTGAACGCCGCCTGAGGCTCTACAACAAGTTCTACGACCCCCCCGGCGATGCGAAGCCCGACTGGTGGATCATCGCCCAGCTGGCCAGGCGTATGGGGTTCGATGGTTTCGACTGGGAGAGCTCCAACGACGTCGCCGAGGAGGCGTCGCGGTTCTCGCGCGGCAGTCGCAAGGACTTTCACATGATCAAGGTGGCGGCGAAACGCGAGGGCAAGACGCTGCACGAGAAGCTGGACGAGTTCGGCACCGACGGGATACAGGGGCCCGTGTTCATGAAGGAGGACGGAAGCCTCGTCGGGACCAAGCGCCTGCACGATAC
>JBHICL010000066.1:0-10614 GCA_046759605.1 Alphaproteobacteria bacterium
CGCAACTCCATTTTCCGCCCTGGTATCGGGCGCGGGATTGTGGTACACCCCGCGCGCCCTGGGCCGGTGTCGACCCGGAGAGGGTTGTTTTTATGCTGACTTCCAATACGGAAGGCGAAGGAGGCCCAGACCATCGTTCAGGTCGTCGTACGCGACAACAACGTCGATCAGGCCCTGAAGGCGCTCAAGAAGAAGATGCAGCGCGAGGGCATCTTCCGCGAAATGAAGCTCCGGCGAAGCTACGAGAAGCCATCGGAGCGGAAGGCGCGGGAGAAGGCTGAAGCGGTCCGTCGCGCCCGCAAGCTCGCCCGCAAGCGCAAGGAGCGCGAGGGGTTCTAGCTGGAGCCCCGGATCCGCCCGCTGACCTCCCCGTCAGCCAAAAACCGCCGCGTGAAAAGAAGCCGACTCGTTGGCCCGCTTGAGGCTGGACGACGAATTACTGCCTATCAGAAAGCGCGAGCCGCACACCAAGGCCGACGAAGAGGCTGGCAAACAGATACCTGATTACGTTTCTGACCCAGGGTTGGCTCAGAATGTATCGGCGCACCGCAACGGCAAGAAGCCCATAGCCGATGAAAAGCACGGTGGTCATCGCCATGAACGCGGTTCCGAGCATAAGCGTCTGAGCCTCGGGCGACATGGGTCCCTTCGTGATGAATTGGGGTAGGAAGGCCAGGAAGAAGACCGACAGCTTCGGATTTAGAGCGTTGGCCAACATGCCCCGCACGAATACGGCCTTGTGGTTGCTGGCCGGGGCGTGCCTCCCGGGAGAGAATTCCTCTTTGTTCCTGATCGTCTGCCACGCGAGATAGAGCAGGTAGATCACCCCCACTATCTTGACGACCTGAAAGGCGATCAACGACGTCTTCATCAGGACCGCGAGGCCCAAGGCGGCGGCGGCGATGTGAACCGATATTCCCGTCGTGGTGCCAAATGCGGCTACCACGCTGGCGCCGGTCCCCTTCGCTATTCCGGTCGAAATAACGAACAGCATTCCTGGACCGGGCATCAGGATCACCGCCACCGAAGTGAGCGCGTACAGGAGCAGGTCCGCGGTGTTCATCTCGTCGTCAGTGCCGCGCGCTGCCCTCGAGCTCGCGCACGACCTCCTCGCACATGGCCTTGGCGTCGCCGAACAGCATCATGGTGTTGTCGCGGTAGAAGAGCTCGTTGTCGATACCGGCGTAACCGGACGCCAGCGAGCGCTTCACGAACAGAACCGTGCCCGAGTCCTCCACGTTCAGGACGGGCATGCCGAATATGGGGCTGGTCTTGTCCGTCTTCGCCGCCGGGTTGGTGATGTCGTTGGCGCCGATGACGAAGCTCACATCGGTCATGGCGAAGTCACGGTTGATCTCGTCGAGCTCCAGAACCTCGTCGTAGGGGACGTTGGCCTCGGCCAGCAGCACGTTCATGTGCCCGGGCATGCGGCCGGCCACGGGATGAATGGCATAGCGGACCTTGACGCCCCGCGCCTTCAGAAGATCCACCATCTCGCGGAGCGCGTGCTGCGCCTGGGCGACGGCCATGCCATAGCCGGGCACGACGATGACGGCGTTCGCCTGGCCCATGATGAAGGCGGCGTCCGCCGCCGCCCCCTGCTTCACCGTCCGGTCGCCCAGATCGCCCGCGGGTCCGGCGCTCTCGCCACCGAAGCCGCCCAGGATGACGCTGAAGAACGACCGGTTCATGCCCTTGCACATGATGTAGCTGAGGATCGCGCCCGACGATCCCACCAGCGCCCCGGTGATGATCAGCAGCGGATTGGCGAGGGTGAAGCCGATGCCGGCCGCGGCCCAGCCCGAGTACGAGTTCAGCATGGAGATGACCACCGGCATGTCCGCGCCGCCGATGGGGATGATCATGAGAACGCCGAGGGCGAGGGACAGCAGCACGACAAGCCAGAACGCGAAGGTGGACTCGGCGCCCACGAACCAGATCACCAGGAGCACCAGGACGATGCCGAGGATCAGGTTGAGGAGGTGCTGTCGCGAGAACACCACCGGGCGGCCGGACAAGAGGCCCTGCAGCTTGCCGAACGCGATGACCGATCCGGTAAAGGTGACGGCGCCGATCGCCACGCCGATGGACATCTCGATGAGGCTCGAGGTCTTGATGTCGTCGGCGGTCCCGATGCCGTAAGCCTCCGGCGTGTAGAGCGCCGCCGCGGCCACCAGCACGGCGGCAAGGCCGACCAGCGAGTGGAAGGCCGCCACCAGCTGCGGCAACGCCGTCATTTCGATGCGCAGCGCGATGACGGTGCCGACGAGGCCACCGATGACGATCCCGGTGAGGATGGTGCCGATGGACAGCACGCCGGGCAGCAACATCGTGGTGAGGACGGCGAGCGCCATGCCGAAGATGCCGAACAGGTTGCCCCGCCGTGCCGTGGTCGGCGAGCTGAGCCCGCGCAAGGCCATGATGAAGCAGATGCTGGCGACCAGATAGGCGAGCGCCGCCACCGACTCGGGCATGCCGTATCCCCGCTATTTCTTCTTCTTGAACATCGTGAGCATGCGTTGGGTCACGATGAAGCCGCCGAAGATGTTGACCGATGCAAGGGTGACCGCGAGGAAGCCGAAGATCTTCGAGAGGCTGAGCCCGGCCGGGCCGGCGGCGATCAATGCGCCCACCACGATGACCGAAGACACCGCGTTCGTGACGCTCATGAGCGGCGAGTGAAGCGCGGGCGTCACGCTCCAGACCACGTAGTAGCCGACGAAGACGGCGAGCACGAAAACCGTGAACAGAAACACGAAGGGGTCGCCGCCGACGATCGCCGTCCGGGCCACCACCTGGCTTGCCCCTTCGGCGAGCTGCGCCGCCTGGGCCGCGAGGCTCTGGGCCTCCGCGGCCAGCCTCGATGCGTCCTCCGCGAGGGTTTCCGGATCCATCGTGGGAGCTCCCTAGCTGTCTTCCGGACGGGCTTCGGCGACGGCCTCCCCGGCCGCCTCGTCGCCGGCCTCCGCTTCGGTCGCCTCCGCCGGCTCGCCGGCCATGCCCCCCCGCGCCGGGTGAACGACCTTGCCGTCGTGGGTGAGACAGGTCCCGGTGACGACCTCGTCGTCCCAGTCGATGTTGAGCGAACCCGTCTCCTTGTCGATCAGCGGCTCGAGGAAATTGAGGAGATTGCGGGCATAGAGCGCCGAGGCGTCGGTGGCCAGGCGCGCGGGCACGTTCAAATGCCCGACGATCTTGACGCCCTGCCTGGTGACCACCTTGCCCGGCTCCGAAAGCGCGCAATTGCCGCCCTGCTCCACCGCCAGGTCGACGATGACCGAGCCCGGCTTCATGGACTTCACCATTTCGGCGGTCACCAACAGGGGGGCGGGCCGCCCCGGGATCAGAGCCGTGGTGATGACGATGTCCTGCTCCTTGATCTTTTCGGCCACGAGCTCCGCCTGTCGGCGCTGGTAATCCTCGGACATCTCGCGCGCGTACCCCTCCGCGGTCTCCGCGTCGGCGGTTTCCTCGCTTTCGACCATGACGAAGCTCGCCCCCAGGCTCTCGACCTGCTCCTTCGCCGCCGGCCGGACGTCGGTCGCCGAGACGACGGCGCCGAGCCGACGCGCCGTGGCGACGGCCTGGAGCCCGGCCACGCCGGCGCCCATGACGAAGACCCGGGCCGGATTGATGCGGCCGGCCGCGGTCATCATCATCGGCATGGCGCGGCCGAAGTGCTCCGCCGCATCGAGCACCGCCTTGTAGCCGGCCAGGTTCGACTGCGAGCTCAGCGCGTCCATGGACTGGGCCCTGCTGATGCGCGGCATGAGCTCCATCGCAAACGCCGTGATTTTCGCGTCGGCGTAGGCGGCGGGGCCATCGGCGTCGCCGTAAGGGTCGAGGAGTCCGACCAAGACGGCGCCCTCCGGGACGAGGGCGATCTCGTCGGTGCCCTCGCTCGCGCGCATGGGGCGTCTCACTTTCAGCACCACGTCGGCGCCGGCGAGCGCGGCCGCCTCGTCCCTGGCGATGGCGGCGCCCGCCTTCCGGTACTCCGCGTCGGGCATGGCCGCGTTGGCGCCGGCGCCCTTCTCCACGGCGACCTCGGCGCCGACGGCGACGTAGCGCCGCACCGTATCGGGCGTCGCGGCAACGCGCATCTCGTGGGCACGACGCTCCTTCGGTATGGCGATCTTCATGTGGGCCGATCCCCGGATTTGCCCGACGCGGCTACGCCAAGCTTCTCGGCAGGCGGCGTACTTATGCCCCGCACCACGCGCCAGTACAAGAGGGTCCGGGTCGTCCCCTCGCGCAAGGCGTCGTCATGCGCCATAGCCGAGAGCGCTGGCGATGTCGCGGTGGTCGGAGTTCTGCCGTGCCCGGTCGGACGACAGAACGAAACGATAGACCTCGCGGCCCGAGCGGTCGAACGCGTACAACGACGGCAGGGTCCGGACACCCTCGGGCCCGCCGAACGCGCGGCTTATCGCCTCGGTCCCCACGACCACCGAGATATGAGGGTCCGCGCGGTCGATGAGGCGCTGCATGCGCATGGGATGGGCCGGGTAGTGCCCGATGTCCTCGAGCCAGTTCACGGCGATGACCTTCACCCGATCGGACCCAACGGCCTCGATGAGCCTGCGCATCTCAAGGAACTCGCGGCGGCAGGGGACGCACCAGCTGGCGAAGAAGCTGACCACGACCGCCTTGCCCCTCAACTCCTGCTCATCGGGCCGGCTGCCCCGTATGACCTCCAACCGGGCCATCTCGGCCGCGATCGCTTGCGTGAAAAGAAGCCCGCGGTCGCCCTCGTTCCCGGCCCACGCAGGAGCCTCGACCAACGCGAGGACGAACGCGGCCAGGACAGCGATAGCACGCATACCGTGCCTCCTAGCCCGGTATCGGCACACCGTACCGCCTCAATGTCCGCTGCTGACGCCGTCCCACGACCTTCTCGTCGAAGTCGGCGATCAGGTCATGGAACAGCCGGTACCAGTTGACCTGCGCCTCGAGGCGCATGAACACCGAGCCCAGACCAATCGCGGACCGGTCCATGAGGACGAACTCCCGCGGTGGGGTCACACCGCCGAGCCGCCGCAGCTCCTGGTGCACTTTGTGGGCGACAGTGGCGCCGTACATTACCGAGTCCGATGCCTGGATGCGCTGGACCTTGTCGTCCATTATCGGTGCATAGACGAATTCGGCCCAGAGGTTGAGCGTCTCCACGAGCTCCTTCGTCAGGTTCTCGAAGCCCCAGGTCTCGTAGGCGTGGACGGCGAGCGCCTGGTCGTCGTCCTGGAGCGCGTGATAGAGGTCGATGACGCCGCGTACGAAGTGGGGCTGAAAGACCCGGATGCAGCCGAAGTCGAACAGGTTTACGGAGTGATCCTCGAGCCGCACGGTGTAGTTGCCGAGGTGCGGGTCGCCGTGGATGACACCGTAGCAGTAGAAAGGCACGTACCAGGCGCGGAACATGTTGCGCGCCACCGCGTTGCGGTTGGCGCGGCGACGGCGCACGAAGTCGAGGATTGGCTCTCCGTCGAGCCAGGTGGCCGTCAGCAGCCGCGGCGCCGACAGCTCCTCGATTACCACGGGCACGTGCACCCCCGGCTCCTCCTTGAGCATGTCTCCATAAAGCTTCGTGTGCCGCGCCTCGCGCTCGTAGTCCAGCTCCTCGCGCAGGCGCTCGGTCAGCTCGGCGTGGATCTGAGAGGTGTCGATAGCCCTGTCGCGGCGGCGGTAGAGGGAGAACAAGAGCTTGAGCTGCCTCAGGTCCGCCGCCACCGCCGACGACATGTCCGGGTACTGCAGCTTGCACGCCAGCTCGCGGCCGTCCAGGGCGCGCGCGCGGTGGACCTGGCCGAGGGACGCCGCCCGCGCGGCCTCCCGGTCGAAACTCTCGAACTTCCGGCGCCAGTCAGGGCCCAGTTCGGCCGCCATGCGGCGTTTTACGAACGGCCATCCCATCGGCGGGGCGTTCGACTGGAGCTCGGTCAGCTCCGCGGCATATTCCGCCGGCAGGGCATCGGGAATGGTCGCCAGGATCTGGGCCGCTTTCATGAGCGGACCCTTGAGCCCGCCGAGCGCATCCTTGAGGTCGGCGGCGTGCTTCTGCCGGTCGAGATCGATCCCCAGATAGCGTCGGCCCGCGAGCCGCGCCGCGGTGCCGCCCATGGCCGCCCCGACACGCGCGTAGCGGCCTACCCGCCCGCGCAGGCTCGCCCGATCGCCGTCGTCGCTCACGTTCGGCCCCGGCGTGGACGACGCATGGGCTCCGCGACCGTCCGCCACGTCAACCCATCGCCTCCAGCTCGTCGATCAAGCCCGAGATCAACCCGAGACCCTTGTCCCAGAAGCTCGGGTCGGACGCATCCAGGCCGAACGGCGCCAGAAGCTCCCTGTGGCGCAAGGTTCCGCCGGCGCGAAGCAGGTCGAGATACTTTGCGGCGAAGCCTGCATGGGCGTCCTGATATACGGAATACAGGGAGTTCACAAGGCAGTCCCCGAACGCATAGGCGTATACATAGAAGGGCGCGTGGACGAAGTGCGGGATGTAGGACCAGTACCACTGGTACAGGTCGTCGAAGCGCACCGCCGGACCCAGGCTCTCGCCTTGAACGTCGAGCCAGATCCGACAGATCTCCTCCGCCGCGAGCTCGCCGGAGCGGCGGCGATCGTGCAGCCGGCGCTCGAATTCGAAGAACGCGACCTGCCGCACCACGGTGTTGATCATGTCCTCCACCTTGGAGGCCAGCATCGCCCGGCGCCGCGCCGGTTCGGTTGCCCCGTCGAGCAGATCGCGGAAGGTCAGCATTTCGCCGAAGACGCTGGCCGTCTCCGCAAGCGTGAGCGGCGTGTCGGCCATCAGATGGCCCTGGCCGGCGGCGAGCAGCTGATGCACGCCGTGGCCAAGCTCGTGCGCGAGGGTCATGACGTCGCGGGTCTTGCCCTGGTAGTTGAGCAGCACGTAGGGGTGGACGCTCGGAACGGTCGGATGCGCGAACGCGCCCGGTGATTTGCCTTCGCGGACCGGCGCGTCGATCCAACCCTCGTCGAAGAAGCGGCCGCCGAGGCTGGCCATCTCGGGCGAGAACCGCTCGTATGCATCGAGGACCGTCCGCACGGCGCGGTCCCACGGTATGGTGGGATCGTCGTCATCGGGTAGCGGTGCATTGCGGTCCCAGTGGTCCAGCACCTCCTTTCCCAGCCACCGCGCTTTGAGCCCGTAATACCGGTGCGAGATGCGCGGGTAGGCCGCCCTGACCGCTTCGACCAGCCCATCGACGACCTCGTCCTCGACGAAGTTCGACAGGTTCCGGCTGGACACAGGCCGCGGGAAGTTGCGCCAGTCATCCTCGATGGACTTGTCCTTGGCGAGGGTGTTGGTGATGTGCACGAACACCCTCCCGTTCTGTTCCAGCACCCGCCCGAGGGCCGTGGCCGCGGCCTCGCGCACGGCCGGATCGCGGTCGGACATGAGATGCAGGACCTCGGCGCTCGTGAGCTCCTTGCCCCGCACCGGAAAACGCAATGCCGCTGTCGTCTCGTCGAACAGGCGCGTCCAGGCGGTGCGCCCGCTCACCCGCTTCTCGTGCAGCAAGCGCTCGGCTTCCTCCGAAAGCTGGTGCGGCCGAAAGACGCGGACGTCGCGCAGCCACGGCCGGTAGCGCGCCAGCTCCGGCGCCTCGAGCCTGGACTGGAGCTCGCCGTCGTCGATACGGTTGAGCTCCAGCGTAAAGAACAGCAGCCGGCTCGATATGGCCGTGACGCGCTCCTGCATTCCCTGGTAGAAGCGGGCAAGCTCCGGATCGGCCATGTTGCCGGCGTACATGAGCGAGGCGTAGCTCAGGATCCGGGCCAGCATCTCGTCAAGTCGCTCGTACTCGGCGACGGCCGCTCCCAGCCCCTTGCCGTCCAGCTCCGCGAGCCGGCCCTGAGAACGTTCCTGAAACGCCTTCGCGTCGGCCTCGGCCGCGGCCAGATCGGCGTCGAGCTCCGGTGAGTCCCTGCCCGGATAAAGGTGGGTGAGGTCCCAGATCGGAAGGGACCCGAGCTCATCGGCGGCCCTCGGCGAATCCACGGCCTGGACCTGTTTTTTGGTTCCGCTCATGCGAGGCTCCTTGCAACCCATTGACAAATGGGGTCCGATGCGGAATCGAGCAACGACGAATGCAGGCGCCGGGGCAAGCCTGGGGTTACGAGAGACGTATGGCGGACAAGATGGGAGACTACGCCCAACGCTACAACGATTGGCGCACGCTCACACAGGTCTTTCTCGACAAAGCAGAAGAGTTGGGCGACAAGCCCCTGTTCCGCGCCAAACGCGGCGAGGACTGGATCAGCACGAGCTGGAGCGAGGCACGGGACGCGGTCGCGGCGTTTAGCGGAGGGCTGAGGGCGATCGGCGTCGAGCCGGGCGATCGCGTTGCTCTGGTGGCCGAGAACCGCCCCGAGTGGGCGATTGCCGACATAGCCATCATGGCCGCCGGCGCCATCACGGTGCCGGCCTACACCACGAACACGGTGGACGATCACGCCCACATCCTCTCCGACAGCGGCGCCAGGGTCGCCATCGTATCGACCCCGAAGCTCGCGGATCGGCTCATGCCCGCGGCGCGCCAGGCGGCGGGTTGCGAGGCGGTCGTCATGATCGATCCCCCGGACGGAGAGCTGCGCGCCGACGGTCTGAGCGTCTATCGCTGGGCGGACATTCTCGCCAAGGGACGCGACGCGCCCGGTGGCGTGGCGGACATGACCGGCCGCGGCGAGCGCGGCGACACCGCGTGCCTCATCTATACCTCCGGGACCGGCGGGGCGCCCAAGGGTGTGATGCTGGCGCACGGCGCGATCCTGTGCAACTGCGTCGGTGCATACCATCTGTTCGCCGACTCCGGCTTGCTCGACGTCGATCGGGAGGTGTTTCTCTCCTTCCTGCCCCTCAGCCACTCCTACGAGCATACCGCCGGCCTGTTCTTCCCGATCACGATCGGCGCAGAGATCTACTACGCCGAGAGCGCGGAGCGGCTGGTCGCCAACATGGCGGAGGCGCGACCGACCATCATGACGGCGGTGCCGCGGCTTTACGAGACGATGCACCAGCGGATCCTCTCCGGTGTGGACCGCAAAGGCGGACTGAGCGCCAGGATGTTTCACCGAACGGTGGAGATCGGCCGCAAGCGCTACGAGCAGGGCGCGGAAAGCCTCGGTCTTGCCGAGCGGCTGCAGGACCGGATACTGGACCGGCTGGTGCGCACCAAGGTGGCGGCCCGGTTCGGCGGCCGGCTCAAGGCGTTCGTCTCCGGCGGCGCGCCCCTGAGCTACGACATCGGCACGTTCTTCCTCGCGCTGGGGGTGCGCCTGCTGCAAGGATACGGACAGACCGAAACCGCCCCTGTGGTCAGCTGCAATCCTCTCAACGACATCAGGATCGCGACAGTGGGGCCGCCTTTCCCCGGCGTCGAGGTCAAGATCGCCGAGGACGGCGAGATCCTGGTGCGCGGCGAGCTCAACATGCGCGGCTACTGGAACCGGCCCGAGGAGACCGCGGCGGTCCTGCGCGACGGTTGGGTCCACACCGGCGACATCGGCCTGATCGATGAAGGCGGCTATATCCGCATCACGGACCGGAAGAAGGACATCATCGTCAACTCCGGCGGCGACAACCTGTCGCCACAACGGGTGGAGGGGTGTCTGACCGCCACCCAGGAGATCGCCCAGGCCATGGTCTATGGCGACCGGCGCCCGCATCTCGTGGCGCTGCTGGTGCCCGACCACAGCTTTGTCGAGGCGTGGAGCGCCCGACACGGACGCCCCGCCGATCTCGCCGAGCTGGCCGACGATCCGGAGTTCCAGGGAGCCCTCCAGCCCATCGTCGACCGCGTGAACCAGCGGCTTTCCCGGATCGAGCAGGTTCGGCGGTTCGCCATCGCGACGGAGCCGTTCACCACCGAGAACGCCATGATGACCCCGTCGCTCAAGATTCGCCGGCACGTTATTACCGACCGCTACGGCGACCGGCTGGAAGGACTGTACTGATGAGCGCCGCGGCCCGGCTCACCGCGGGCCTCGGCCCGCTCCTGGCGCTCGCGCTCGTCGCCTGCACGCCGGTTCTGAGCACGGTGGAGAGCGTGGCCGACGTGCGCAGCGCCGAGGAAGTCGTCGACGACAGCGTGATACACACCAGGATCGCCACGGCGCTCGCCCGCGAGTCCGGCGCGCTGTTCTTCGGCGTCGAGACCTCCGTCTTCCAGAGCCGGGTCATGCTCACGGGAGCGGTCAAGAAGCGCGCGGACTATGACGCCGCAGCGCGCCTGGCCAACAGCGTGGGCGGCGTGCGCGAGGTCGTCAACGAGCTTCAGGTGACGGACGAGGGCGGCTTCGCGGCCGGCGTCGGCGACCTGACCATCGAGACGAAGCTGAAGGCCAAGCTGGTCGGGGACGACGAGGTGCACAGCGCCAACTACCGCTGGAAGTCCGTGAACGGCACTGTCTACTTCCTCGGCGTGGCGCTCGGCCGGGCCGAGCTGGACCGCGTCTTCGCCGCCGCCCGCGACACCGAGGGCGTCAGGAAGGTCGTGAGCCACGTGCAGGTGCGGAGCTAGGACGACGCTCGAGTGGTTGCGTCAGCCGACATCATCATGCCAAGTATTCTTTCACTCAGCGGTGGCACAC